>CAMNFQ010000081.1 GCA_946537295.1 uncultured Bacillota bacterium | reverse complement strand
TACAGCCTTCATAGAAGCCAAAGATGAGGTCAAGAGGATACAGGAATCGTTTATGGGAATAGAGAATTCTCATCAGGATCTTTAATTGACATATATAATATAAACAGGAAGTGGAAAGATATGGAAAAAGAATCTAATAAGATATTCAGACAAAAAAGTATTGATCGTATCTCTTCGCCAGAAGAACTCAATAATTATCTCAGAGTTACAACCCCAGGAATCTGGATGGTTCTTTCAGCTGTCGTGATCCTGCTTATAGGTATGATAGTCTGGGCTTCCGTAGGAAAACTGGAGACCAAGGCTGAAGCTATCGTTGAATCCAAGAATGGTGATCTGACAGTCATCGTAACAGGTTCAAGAGCTGAAAAGATCAAAGAAGGCATGATCGTCAATGTTGATGTGAAAGCTGAAGATAATGACGCTGTTTTAAATAGTGTATCGATAGACGAATATGGCAGAGCTGTCGGAAGCGCTGTTTTGAATATCCCTGATGGTAAATATCGTGCTGAAGTTGTAATTGAGAGTATCAATCCTATTTCCTTTTTGATTAAATAAAATGGCAAAAACAATAAAAAAACCAGTTGTTAAAGGCGTAGCTAAAGTCCCTGTGATCATGCAGATGGAGGCTTTGGAATGCGGTGCCGCATGTCTGGCTATGATTATGGCCTACTATGATAAGTGGGTTCCACTTGAACAGGTTAGAGTAGACTGTGGTGTTTCCCGTGATGGTTCCAATGCCAAGAACGTTCTGATCGCAGCCCGTAACTATGGATTTGAAGCTAAGGGCTACCGTTTTGAACCAGAGAGTTTAAGAGACGAGGGTGAATTCCCTTGTATCGTTCACTGGGATTTTAATCACTTTGTCGTCTGCAATGGTTTTAAAGGCGACTATGTCTATCTGAATGATCCTGCCCGTGGCACCGTCAAGGTCACGATGAAGGATTTTGATAAATCATTTACGGGTATCTGTCTTTTCATTGAGCCATCGGAATCATTTGTTCCAAGCGGCAAGAAGAAGAGTGTTTTGGATTTTGCCCGCAAGAGACTTACCGGTGCCAAACCGGCTATTATCTTTGTTGCACTAACAACGATCATTTCCTATCTGTTCTCGATCATCAATCCGGTTATGTCACAGATCTTCATGGACAGACTTCTGACCGGACAAAACCGTGAATGGCTGATGTTATTTACCATGATCATGTCGGTTCTGGCTATTCTGAATCTGATCGTACAGTTTGCATCTACGATCTATTCATTAAAGATCAATGGCAAGATGGCAATGATCGGCTCAACTTCATATATGTGGAAAGTCATCAGAATGCCAATGGAGTTCTTCTCCCAGCGTATGGTTGGTGATATCTTACAAAGACAGGCAACTAATGCGACCATCGCTTCAACGTTAGTTGGAACCTTAGCTCCATTGTTACTGAATACGATCATGATGGTCTTCTATCTGTTTATCATGATCAGATATTCTCTGGTTCTGACTTTCGTAGGTATATTTACATTATTACTGAATCTGTTCATGTCCCGTTATATCTCTTCCAAGAGAATGAATCTGATGAGAGTTCAGATGAGAGACAGTGGAAAGCTGGCATCAACGACTTTAAGCGGAATCAGTATGATCGAAACGATCAAGGCTTCCGGTGCCGAAAACGGCTTCTTCCAGAAATGGGCAGGCTTACAGGCATCTGTTAACTATCAGACCGTCAAATATTCCAAGGTCAATACCTATCTGGGAATGATTCCTTCATTCTTCTCGACTCTGGCTAATTATGCGGTAATGTTTTTAGGTGTCTACTATTCAATGAATGGTAATTTCACTCTAGGTAGTATCATGACCTTCCAGGGTGTCTTGTCTTCATTTATGGCTCCTGCCATGACTTTGGTTTCAGCAGGACAGACCATCCAGGAAATGCGTACTGACATGGAAAGAGTTGAGGATGTCATGCAATATCCTACTGATCCTTACGTCAAGGATGATCCTGTCAGTGATGATACTGATTATTCAAAACTTAAAGGCAACATTGAACTTAAGGATGTTGTGTTTGGCTATTCAAGACTGGCGGATCCACTCATCAAAGGTTTCAATATAACAATCAAACCTGGTGAAAGGATTGCTTTTGTCGGCAGCAGTGGCTGTGGTAAATCAACGCTCTCAAAACTGATCTCCGGATTACATAAACCATGGAGTGGTGAAGTTCTTTTTGATGGTAAACCGATCGACAAGATCGACCGCAGTGTCTTTACCGGATCTCTGGCGGTTGTTGATCAGGACATCATTCTTTTTGAAGATACCATCGCTAATAACATCAAGATGTGGGATGATTCGATTGAAGATTTCGAAATGATTTTGGCTGCCCGTGATGCGCAAATTCATGACGATATCATGCAAAGAGAAAACGGCTACCAGTATAAGCTTACTGAAGGTGGTAAGGATCTCTCCGGTGGTCAAAGACAAAGACTTGAGATCGCCCGAGTTCTGGCTCAGGATCCTTCGATCATCATTCTTGATGAGGCTACAAGTGCTCTTGATGCCAAGACGGAATATGAAGTTGTCAAAGCTATAAAGGATAGAGGTATAACCTGTATCGTTATTGCACATAGATTATCAACGATCAGAGACTGTGATCAGATCATTGTTCTTGATCATGGTGATGTCGTTGAACGTGGTACACATGATGAGCTGTTCAAGAAGAATGGCGCTTATACAGAACTTGTTACAAGCGAGTAGAAAGGAGTCTAAGTGGGCTGGTTTGATGAACAAATAAAACAACGTAAACTGTCCGATCAGGAAGTCTTCGAAGACTCTTTTATGAGGGTCGCTGCTGTTGTTTTAGGCAACAGTAAAGCTAATAAGATGGGAGATAGCCGTTTTGTTTCCAAGGATGCAATTGATGACATCATGAAATACTTCCATAAGAAACCGGTGGAGATCCCAGAAACAATCAAGGACTTTGATGAACAGCTGGAATATGCCCTGAGACCTCAGGGTATCATGAGAAGAAATATCAAGCTGGAAGAAGGATGGTATCATGATTCTTTCGGGGCGATCCTGGCCTTTTCTGTAAAAGATGGCTCAGCTATCGCTTTACTGCCAAAAGTAGTTGATGGCTATTATTTCACTGATCCTGAGACCAATCAGCGTGTAACGGTCAATAAAAATAATGTTTCAATGTTTGAAGAAGATGCTATCTGCTTCTATCGTCCATTGCCTTTAAAGAAGCTGGGCATACCTGATCTTCTTAAGTATATGAATGATTGTATATCTTCTTCTGATATCATTGATATTCTGATCGTATCACTGGTTGTAACCCAAATCGGTTTCATATCACCAAAGCTGACCAAGCTGTTGACAGGACCGGTACATAATTCCGGCAATGTCAATGTCTTGATTGCGATCGCGATCTTTATGATCTGTGTCAATGTTTCAACGATGATGATAAATGCGATGCGTTCGATCCTGATGAACAGGGTATCCACAAAAACATCTCTATCTGTAGAAGCAGCGGTCATGATGAGGATCATGTCCTTACCTGCCAACTTCTTCAGAAAGTATTCTTCAGGTGAACTATCATCCCGTGCCGGCAGTGTCAATTCATTATGTTCAATGCTGATGAATGGTGCTTTCTCAACAGGTGTTACTTCTTTGATGTCGCTACTGTATATCACACAGATATTAAACTTTGCACCATCTTTAGTTATACCTTCGATCATCATCATTGTTTCAACCGTCGTCTTATCGATCGTTTCAACTCTGATGCAGATAAATATATCCCGTAAGCAGATGGAACTGTCTGCCAAGGAATCAGGTATGAGCTATGCGCTTTTATCAGGTATTCAGAAGATCAAACTTTCTGGTGCGGAAAAAAGAGCGTTTGCCCGCTGGGCAAATCTGTATGCCAATGTCTCGCAATATACCTATAATCCGCCGACCTTCTTAAAGGTAAACAGTGTCATCATCAATGCGATCTCACTGTTTGGAACGATTGTACTTTATTATCTGGCTGTTAAGAATAATATCGATCAGTCCAGCTACTTTGCTTTCAATGCCTCTTATGGTGTTGTAATGGGAGCTTTCTCATCACTGGCTTCGATCGTATTGAATATTGCTCAGATCAGACCGATTTTGGAAATGGCTGAGCCGATCTTGAAAGAAGTTCCAGAAACTTCGGAAGGCAAGCAGGTCTTAACCAAGATCAATGGCACTATCGAAATGAACAATGTCTATTTCCGTTATGAAGATAACATGCCATATGTCGTCAACAATCTTTCTTTAAAGATCAAATCAGGCGAATATATCGCGATTGTCGGTAAGACAGGTTGTGGTAAATCAACACTGATCAGATTACTGTTGGGCTTTGAAAAACCGGAAAAGGGAGCTATCTATTATGATGGCAAGGATATAAATAAGATCGATCTTAGATCATTAAGAAGAAAGATCGGTACAGTAACACAGGATGGTTCGTTGTTTACCGGCGATATCTATTCCAATATCGTCATTTCTGCCCCTCAGCTGACCTTAAATGATGCTTGGGAAGCAGCAGAGGTTGCTGGAATAGCTGATGATATCAGAGCCATGCCGATGGGCATGAATACCATGATCGTTGAAGGTGCTGGCGGTATCTCAGGCGGTCAGAAACAGCGTATTATGATTGCCAGGGCAATAGCACCTAAACCTAGGATCCTGATCTTTGATGAAGCTACCTCAGCTCTTGATAACAGGACCCAGAAACAGGTCTCAGAAGCTCTGGATAAACTGAAATGTACAAGGATTGTCATTGCTCACAGGCTTTCAACGATAAAGCATTGTGACAGAATACTGGTCCTTGAAGGTGGTAAAATCATAGAAGATGGCACTTACGACGAGTTAATCGCCAAAAACGGCTTCTTTGCGGAGCTGGTCGAAAGACAAAGAGTTGATTTAAATGAAAAATAATTGCCACGATGGCTATGTATCTCGTATAAATCTGTGAAAGAGGAGGAAATGAAGATGTCTGATAAAAGATTATTAAATGATGATGAAATAAAGGAAGTATCTGGTGGTGTTGTAGGTTTAGCAGCTAACGATAACCTTGTTGATGTTAAAGAATTAACTGATATTACTAATCAGTTACAGGCATATGCTGCTAAGAATAACATCAAGGTTTCTGCATCAGAACTGGAAATGGCAGCTAAGGTGCTGATTCGTGAAGTTAAACCAATGATTGGTAACGTAAAGAATGGCGCTGCTTCAAAAGCTCTTACTGAAAGCAAAATGAAGGATGTATTAGCAAGAATAAGCCACGCAATATAAGAGAAGTAACCATGGAGAATAAACTGTTCAAATTATTTGACTATCAGAAATTCTCTAAAAACAAAGATCTGCAGAAGATCATTGATGATGTGGAAGAAAGATATCAGAGCGAATATGTCTTAAGTGATGATAGCCTGGCTTTCGCAGCAGGCGGCAAGAAAAGTGAAGAAGATTTCTTGCGTGAAAAAGCAATAAAAGAGAAAGAAGATAGTAAAAATTAAAATGAAAAATATCGTGTCTCATGATGAAATATATAGCACATACAGAGACAAGGTTTTTTCATATATCAAAAACAGGATCAGCAACTATCAGGATGCTGAAGACCTGTGTGAAGATGTTTTTGTAAAGGTTTATGAAAAGCTGGACAGTTTTGACGAAAAGAAAGCATCGTTATCTACCTGGATCTATAACATTACAAAAAACACCGTTATTGATCATTATCGTACCAACCACATGGATCTGGAGATAATCGACAATTATGATTATCCGCAAGAACCGGTGGATGAGGAACCTGATGAAGAAACACTGCAGTTTCTTGCTCAGGCCTTGAAACAGCTCCCTCAGGAATTAAGAGATCTCATTGTCTTAAGATATTATGATGAACTCAGTCTTAAGGAAGTTGCGGAAAAGATGAAAATGTCCTATGGCATAGTTAAACTAAGACATAAGGAAGCATTGTTCAGAATGAAGATGATATTGAAAGATAAGATATAGTTTATGAGTATATTTGATAAGCTCGACAGTAAATTTGCGAGTAAAGGTGAATCAGCTAATACAATCTGGCAATTCATCAAATTCAATATCGTTGGAATATTGTGTACAGCTATCCAACTGATCCTGGTCAACGTACTACCGGGAGTATTCAAAGATCTGAATGTTCCTCTTCCGGGAATACTATCAAAGATCTTTACAGAGGATATCGTAGGAAAAGGGAATGCAACATTAAGTTACATCCTTCCCTATTTCATATCACAGAGTGTATCATGCACAGTCGGTTATTTCCTGAATATGAAGACGACCTTCAAAGCTGATGCACCAAAAATCTACTTTGTAATATATTTTGTGGTAACAGCAATAATGATCCTTGTATGTACATGGGTTCAGGGTGTTACAGCAAATATCTTTGCAAGATCAGATATAGGACTTATCAGAAGTCTTCATAGGACTCTGGCGAGCCTATGCGGATCGATTACAATGACAGCGGTGATATTCCCGCTGCAGAAATATGTATTATTCAAAGAAAAATAAAGGAGAGACTAAAAATGGCAGATGAAAAAGTATTAAACGAATCAGAACTTGAGAAGGCAGTTGGTGGTTACAATGGTGTCGTAGTTATCGGTAAGATCGTTGTAATGACAAAAGGTCTTAACATCAGACTTACACCAAGCACAGGTGCTACACTGGTAGGACAGACTAATTCACCTGATCAGCACAGTGTTTATGAAATCACTCAGAACGAAGGCTATATCTGGTACAGAATTGGCACTAACAAGTGGGTAGCTAGTGAAGGAACTTGGGTAAGATTCGTTCAGGCTATCTAATAGAATAAAAAAGAAAACAGTAAAGAAAAA
>CAMNFQ010000080.1 GCA_946537295.1 uncultured Bacillota bacterium | reverse complement strand
TGGAATGCTTATTGCCTTTCTGATCTTGAGAGTATTTTAAAAATGAGGTTTCCCTCATTTTTGATCTGATATATCGATGATCTGACATTGACCCTGAAGGTTACGATAGATGGTAACGATCTTTGGGGTTTTCTTTTCGTCTTCACTGAGACATAGAAAGCGGTAGTTCATGCCTGCGACAAGTTGTGATCCTATCAGCTTTACCGGAGTTAATTTCATTTCATTCAGTTCTTTAAAGGCAGTTTCAAACATCTCTTCCAGTTGATCGTTTATTTCTTCATCAAACTGTTTCCAACCACCAAGCATTTTTTCATTGTTCATTTCAGATAAATGGCTCCTCTATAATATGTAAGTTAAGATCAGCAATTTCATCATATACAGCCTTGATGTTGTCCTTATCAAGCAGGTCTTTAGGATCATGGGCATCAATGCCTATTACACAATCCACATCATAATGTGAGACGATCTTCCAGAAATCCTTGTGAGGATAGAAGAATTCTTCTACATCACCGAATTGGAATTTTCCTTTTGAAGCACCACGGACATTGAGTTCCATTGGAATCTTCAGTTTTTCGGCCTTGCTGGCGATCAGATGTGCTGTCTGCTTACAGGCAGCCGTAAATTCATGCTGTCTGTTCATGAAGACATCGGGATGAGCCAGATAGGTGAACAGTCCGCTTTCCAGTCCTCTACAGACACTTTCGCCATAGTCCAGAATTTCTTCTTCACTGTTTGGCTTGAAATAACTGATATGGCCATCATATGGTGAATCAAAGTGCTGACCTAAGATCATATATTCAACTTTTGAACGAAGTTCTTCTCTTTCTTCACGATTGAATTCAAAGAATTCTGATTCCAGTCCGATCCTGATATCGATCTGACCTTTATATTTTTCTTTCAATGCTTTTAAAGAACTGAGATATTCATCAAACTGTGAGATATCCATATGTTCTCTTGGGTGAGGAAAATCCCGATAGGGAGAATGATCAGAAAAACCCAGAACAGTATATCCTGCTTCAATGGCCGCAAGGATATATTCTTCATCTTCTCCTATCGCATGACCACAGCGATAAGTGTGGGTGTGGTAGTTGTATTTAGGCATAGATCTCCTTCCTTATATAACAGCTATTTCAAGAGTAAGGGAAGCTTCAGGATTGACAGCTTTTTTATCAGCTGCTGTAATTTTAAAGCTTAGTTTTCTACCTTTATACTCCTGTTTGAGCTGGAAGATGTTGTAGAATTCATAGACGGAAGTGCCAATAGAATGATCAGTATATCTTTCCATCAGCAGTTTTCTGTCGTCCTTTATTATATTCTTTCCATCATTTATTTCATAATGAATTGTACTTACATCGTTAAAAACTTCATAGGTATTGTTTTTCCTTAGGGCCAGATCATTCTTATCAAGTTGCCATGGTTTGACCACACCACATATCGCAATTAAAGATCCGGCTTCAATCTTAATATCATCTAAGGAAGTTATCGATCTTTCAACAGCTTCATTATCTAACTTATAGAAGTTTTCCTTAGCCTTATCATTAATAATATCTATTCTATATATATAAAGGTATTCATTATCTTCAAATTTTATTATCTTAGCCTGTTTATCAAAGATTGTGGCTTCGCCAATATCATAATGGTAGACATTGAAACGCTTATGATCCCTGATGACACCCTGACTTTGTAAGAAACAGAGTTCCGTCTCATATGAAGTTGAAGTAGGATCGATCAGATAGTCAAACATATGGATCCTGGCATAGGAATATAAGGCAATATCACTGGTCCGATACATGGTTAATAAACCCATGTGGTAATACCAGGTCCCGAGATAGGAATCAAGATAGCCAGGCAAGAGATCATTGATGATCGCAAAGTTATTTTCTTTACACCAGGCGATCATGCGTTTCTTGTGTTCAATAGGATTGAATCTGACGATACACTGATCAGTCCTTTTCCCGATCTTTATCTTTTTATCAGTACAGGCAAGGATATTATCTTCATTATCTTTCAGTTCAACACGAATCGTGTATTCACCCTGTTTTAATATTTCATAGGGTTTCTTATTTTCATCAAGAAAGTTTACTCCATCATCAAAGATCAGTCCGTGTTTTGCGTCACTGGCAGTAATAATTACGGCTTTATATAGATCATCATTATAGAAACATTTGATGGTGGCATCTTGAAATGAAGCTTCTGGATCATTCAGATCTTTTACGATAAGTTCAGGAAAGCCAAAGGAAAGGATACCTTTTCTACCCGGATCTAGTTCTTCCTTGTAGGTGATCAGATCAGGATGATACAGTAAGACATTATGATCATTTTTTCTGTTACTTGAAACATGACGAAGCAGTTTTCCTTTTTCATCATATAAGGAAACATAGATTATAAAATCATCTTTTAATGGAAGATCATGTCTGATCTTTCCCTGCACATTAAAATGTCTTCCATATTCTACCAGAGGATATTCACCTGAAGGAAGATCGATACTTAAGGAATAATGTGTATTAATATCAGCTTTCATTTACGTTTCTATTCTACCTTAAATAATGTCTAAGATTTGAAATAGACAATAAATAATATGATAATAATATTTGGATATCAAAAGGAGGTATTCTGTTATGAACAACTATAACAACTATGCAGAAATCAATCATGTCAGCAGAGCTGATTTTCTGACCAGAGTATTCACATATCTTGGCATTGGTCTGGGCCTTAGTGCTTTAGGTGCTCTTGTGGGCGGATTTCTGTTATCAAGGATGGCTGGTGTTTATTCTGCTCTGGTCATCATTGCCTTGATCAGCGAGTTTGTCCTGGCTTTCATGATGGGACGTAATCTGCAACAGCGTTCTACTTCAGCAGTCAGAACAATGTTCATCATCTATTCAATTATCAATGGCTTTAGCCTTTCAGTTATTATCGGAGCTTATACTGATGCTTCAGTTCTGCTTGCTTTTGTAACAACCGCAGTTGTATTCGCATCACTTGCAATAATCGGTAAGACAACCAAGATCGATCTTTCCCGTTTTGGTTCACTCTTCCTGATTGGCTTAATCGTTTGTATCGTTTTAAGCTTACTGAATCTGTTAATCTTCAGAGCTTCTGGCATGGAGATCTTCCTTTGTTACGTCGAGACATTACTGTTTATGGGTATTATTGCCTATGATACACAGATGATCGAAAGATATTATGCAAATTCCGAAAGTGAAAACTATGCGATCTATGCAGCATTCCAGCTTGAACTGGATTTCGTCAATCTGCTGATCAGAGTCTTACAGATCTTCGGTAAAAGAAGAGACGACTAAAAAAATATCTTACATAAATAAGAAAGGCTCTGTTTAGAGCCTTTCTTATTGATACTAATTAAATTTAAGGGGAACATATATACGATACAACTAATTTAGGGGCTAGTATCGACAGGATATATTCTTCCTGCACCTATATAGTATTAAAAATCTATCTTAGAATTATGTTGTAATTATGGAAAATTATGTTATTGGCAGATAATATGATGGAAACATATAATTAATGTATAGATTATAATAATTTGGCCAAATTATTGCCACAAGATCAGATAATTACGTATAAAAGATAGAAGAAAAGAAAGAAGGAATAAAACATGAATAAAAAATATACTTTACCAGATGAAATGTTGAATTCAGTAAGTGGAGGAAAACTTCCGCTAGGTTGGCAAAAGATCGCTGACAGTATGGCTCCAGACCTTTTGCAACAATATCCTGGTATTACTTATGAAGAAGCTTGTAAAAAGCTGAAACAGTATATAACAGATCCTGAAGACTATGCTGCTGTAAGCGAATACATTGAGAAATACTTCTAAAAGGTGTGATTAAAGGCTGAAAAGCCTTTTTCTTTTTGTTCAAGATATATTTCAACTTTAAACATGACATATATTGTAAAATGATAAATAGGAAAGGTTGGTAACGGATAATGGATGATAAGGTTTATAAAAAACTGACACTGCTTCACTCAAATGATATGCATGGTGATTTTTTGGCAGAAAATGTTTCAGATGAACTGGTTGGTGGTGTTTCAATGCTTTCGGGTTATATCTCAAAAGTAAAGAAAGAAGAAAAGAATGTAATCTATTGCATCGCCGGAGATATGTTCAGGGGTTCGGTAATTGATTCTGAATACCTGGGCTATTCAACTATTGAGATCATGAATATGCTTTCACCTGATGTTGTTACGATCGGTAATCATGAGACAGACTATGGATTATCTCATCTGCTGTTTATGGAAAAATGTGCCAAGTTTCCAATCATTAATGCCAACCTGTATATAAAAGTTAATGGCACAAGACTGTTTAAGCCTTACCATATCATTGAGATTGATGGTATGAAGATCCTTTTTATCGGGATCCTGACAGAAGAAGTAATGAATTCGGCAGTCAATGAAAAGATCGTTGGTTCACTGGTAGATATTTCTGATGCTGCCAAGGAAGTCGAAAAGATCTGTAATGCCTTTAACGGTATTGATATCGATTTTACTGTCTTACTTACTCATATCGGCTTTGAAAACGATAAGATCCTGGCTGCAAAGCTTGATCCGGCATTGGGTGTCGATGTTATCATCGGTGGACATTCACATACCTTTATGGATGAACCATGCAAGGTCAATGATATCCTGATCGTCCAGGCAGGAACCGGAACTGATCAGATCGGTCGTTTTGATATCGTAATAAATACTGACACCAATTCTGTTGAATCATATAAATGGCAAGCTGTGCCAATCAATGCTACGACCTGTCCAAACGATCCAAAGATGGAAGATCTCATCTCCGAATTAAAGAATCAGACTGATAAAAAATAC
Source organism: uncultured Bacillota bacterium (assembly GCA_946537295.1). GTDB lineage: Bacteria > Bacillota_I > Bacilli_A > Erysipelotrichales > Erysipelotrichaceae > Colivicinus. Next base: position 2,060 of record CAMNFQ010000080.1, on the reverse strand, counting down.
GGTAGAGTAATCAGAAAACTGAATTGTGAGCTGCGTCATGATTCCCGTTATATTCAGACTACTTTAGGAAGTTTCTTTGCGGACATCTTTAAGATGGCAACCGGTTGTGATCTGGTCCTGTTAACTTCCGGTTCAATCAGGGTTAAACATCTTGGGCCTGTCATTACCTTAAGTGATATGATGGAAGCTTTTCCATATAGCGAGGAAATGTATGAACTCAATATTACAGGTAAACAGCTAAAACATATGATCAGCTTTTTCTGTCGTGAAGAGATATGGGAAGGTGATGTTCATGAATACTACCAGCTTAGCAAAGACTGGGATATCATCTATGATCGTAAGACACAGAAGATTGTACAGATGAAGTTTAAAGACAAAGATGTAGAAGATGATCAGCTGATCAGACTGGGTCTTAGGGGTTATGATTTTGGCAACTTGAAGACATTCTTTGATATAAGCCCGGAAGAGACACTTCCTAATGGCGGATATAAGGTAATCGCAACTTCATCAAAGGAACTCTTATATGAATTCCTGGAAAACAGCGATGAAATTCCAGAATATCCTTTTGAAGGCAGATTAGTTGTAACAAAATAGTTTTTCTCTTGTTTAGAGGAAAGGAAAAAAACAAATGATCAAAGCTGAAATCACAATGCGTTCTACTGTGCTGGATATGGACACCAAGATCGAAATGTTGCTTCCGGAAGATAGGCATAAGACGCAAGATACAAGAGGAAAGAAATATCCGGTCTTATATGTCTTACATGGCAAGAAAGATGATTGCAGTGCCTGGATAAATCTCAGCAATATCATGTTGCTGTGTCGTGACTTAGAACTGATCGTGGTTTTTCCTTCAGTCACCAATTCCATGTATTCTGATATGGTCTATGGATATGACTATTTCTCATATATTACAGAAGAATTACCTGTCAAACTCAAAAATTATTTTCCGATAACTGATGATGTAGATAAGACATTCATCATGGGAGAAAGCATGGGTGGCTATGGTACTCTGAAAGCAATACTTTCAAAACCAGACAGATATGCCAAGGGAGTATGTCTTTCAGGAGCTAATGTCCTTGATATCGCCAACTTTGATGATAAACTCACAATAGCAAATTTTGGTTCCAGAGAAGAAGCCTATAAGGGAAACAACAATATAGAAAAACTTGTTGATGATCTTAAAGACTATAAAGGAAAACTACCGGAACTGGCCATCTATTGTGGAACCGAAGATTTCATCTATGAAGCTTGTCGAAAGACCGCTAACTATATGAAAGAGAATCTTCCAGATATGAAGATCACAGAAGAGTATTGGCATGGCCAACATAATTTCTTCTTCTGGAATGAAGCTTTAGTCAAAGCATTCAGATTCTTTGGTTTCAATATCGAACAAAACAGTGTGATCTGATAATAATAAAAAACCTTCTGATAATGAATCAGAAGGATTTTTTAAATAGGTATGTACGATTTATGATTTCTTTTCAATACTGATGACTACCGTTCCACTGGTTTCACCAACTGCAGTAAGCGTAGGCATGAATTCACCAGCGAAATCAAGATCTACTTCAACCTGATCGCCTGGTTTGATATTGATGGTTTTGATCGTATTGACGATCTCGTAATCATCTGGTTCATCACCAGTTGCGGTATTGATTACTTCCGCAAAATCAATCTGCAGTTCACCTTTTTCCAGCTGTGAATCAATTTTGACGATCTTGTTTTTGTTGATGTCCATTACGAAGGCTTCACCATAATTGCCATCATCTGCGCTAACTTCGATCGTTGTCTTAGTTGAACCACCAGAGATGGAATATTTTGCACCAGAACAACCTGCAAACAGAAACATCATCAATATTAACGTAACACTAAATATAATCTTGTTTAACTTTTTCATTTCATCATCTCCTTATATATTATTTTATACGAAGAGGATGATCTGATGTCAGTAAGATAAAAGTCAGATTGTCTGTCTAACTGAATATAAATAATGATACAATAACATCAATAAACATGAAAAAGAAATCCAGAATTGAAATAATCGATATCGCCAAGGCAATTAC
>CAMNFQ010000079.1 GCA_946537295.1 uncultured Bacillota bacterium | reverse complement strand
TGAGGTATCCTTTCTGAACTATTGTTTTACGGCTTTGCCATGCATATAGCGCAAGGCACAGGTCGCACAGTTTTTCCCGCATGCACATGATGGTACACCGGATTTTTTCTGTCTGATCAGTGAACTGATACAAAGATACAGTATCCCCATGACCATGACTATGATCAAGAGATCTCCATAGTGTTCAATTAACCATGACATATGCACACCTCCTTATTATTTAATTCTTACTTCCTGAGTAAGTGTTTCTGATTCCTTATATGGTTTAAACAGCATGTAGCAGGCAAAGGCTACAACAGCTAAGGCAGCGATCAGACCAATTACATTGACATTGCCAGTCAAAGCAGAACCGATCTGGTAGATTACTAATGCTACACAATATGCATATACACACATATAGCCGATAGCGATTGCTGTCCACTTGGCATTGTTCATCTCACGTTTGATTGCACCCATAGCGGCAAAACATGGAGCACAAAGCAGATTGAAAGCCATGAAGGCATATCCTGCGATTGCAGAGCCATTGAAGAAGACATCGAGAACACCCTTGATGTTTTCACCGCCTTCAACAAGATCTGGCAGATCTTCCATAGAGATAAGTGTACCGATCGTACCGACAACATCTTCCTTGGCAACTAAACCTAAGATAGTTGCGACAGTTGCTTGCCATGTACCGAATCCTAATGGCGCAAAGATCCATGAGAACAGACTTCCGATATTTTCAAGAATTGAAGCACCTTCACCATCTTCACCAAGATAATGTAAGCCACCTTCAAATGATAATGAATTCAATACCCAGATGACAACTGAAGAAAGAACGATAACGGTACCGGCACGTTTGATGAAGCTCCAGCCTCTTTCCCATGTACCTCTCAAGACATTGTTGATTGAAGGAACATGGTAGGCAGGAAGTTCCATAACGAATGGTGCCGGATCACCCGCAAACATCTTAGTCTTCTTTAAGATGATACCGGAAATGATGATTGAAACTACACCAAGGAAGTAGGCAGAAGCCGATACCCACCAGGCGTTATCGAAGATTGCACCGGCGATCAGACCAATGATAGGAAGTTTAGCACCACATGGAATGAAGCAGGTTGTCATGATCGTCATACGGCGGTCTCTTTCATTTTCAATCGTTCTGGTAGCCATGACAGCCGGAACGCCACATCCTGAACCGATCAGCATAGGAATGAAAGATTTACCGGAAAGACCGAATCTTCTGAATAGTCTGTCCAGGATGAAGGCGATACGTGACATATAACCAATATCCTCTAGGATACATAACATCAGGAACAGTACCAGCATCTGTGGAACGAAGCCTAAGACTGCTGATACACCACCAACGATACCATCAGATACCAGAGAGACCAGCCAATCAGAGACACCTAGGGAGCTCATCAGATTAGCAGCACCTTCGGTCAGCCAGCCTCCAAATACATCATTTGTCCAGTCGGTCAGGAAGGTTCCAAATGGACCCATAGCCAGCCAGTAGACAAATGTCATTACGGCAATAAAGATCAGAACACCAAAGAAACGATGGGTAACGATCTTATCGATCTTATCTGATATTGTAAGATCAGTTGCTTTTCTTCTCTTGTAGATACCTTTTAACAGGTTACCGATATAGATATATCTTTCATTGGTGATGATACTTTCTGAATCATCATCCATTTCTTTTTCACATGCTTCAATATCCTTATTGATATGATCAAGTGTTTCCTTGGAAAGCTTAAGAGATTCCAGGACTCTTTCATCTCTTTCAAACAGCTTGATCGCATACCATCTCTGCTGTTCTTCTGGCAGATCATGAACTGTAACTTCTTCAATATGAGCCAGGGCATGTTCAACTGTGCCTGAGAATGAATGTTTAGGAACAGTTCTTTCACCCTTGGCAGCTTCTACCGCAGCCTTGGCAGCCTTATCGATATTTAGACCCTTTAAAGCTGAAATAGAAACAAACTTGACTCCCATCTGCTCAGACAAGACATCAAGATTAATCTTGTCACCATTCTTTTCAACAAGATCCATCATGTTGATAGCTACAACGACCGGGATTCCCAGTTCTATAAGCTGAGTTGTCAGATAAAGGTTTCTTTCAAGGTTTGTACCATCAACGATATTGAGGATGGCATCTGGTCTTTCAGAGATCAGATAGTTTCTGGCAACAACTTCCTCTAAAGTATATGGAGAAAGAGAATAGATACCAGGAAGGTCAGTGACGATTACATCATCATAGCCTTTCAGTTTACCTTCTTTTTTCTCAACTGTAACTCCTGGCCAGTTACCTACATACTGGTTAGACCCTGTCAAAGCATTGAACAGAGTCGTCTTGCCGCTGTTAGGATTACCGGCTAATGCAATTCTTATACTCATTGTTATTCCCCCTGATTATTCAACTTCGACCATTGCAGCATCAGCTTTTCTGATCGAAAGTTCATATCCTCTTACTGTTACTTCAATTGGATCGCCTAATGGCGCAACCTTACGCACATAGATCTCAACGTTCTTGGTCACACCCATGTCCATGATTCTGCGCTTTACAGCTCCTTCACCATGAAGTTTCTTCACAACGCAGGATTCACCTACTGGAACATCTCTTAATGTCTTCATTTCATCCTCCCCTAGATCAGATCATTATTTTCATTGCGAGTTCTTTATCTAATGCCACCTTACTGTTTTTAATGTTGACGATCAGATTACCATTGACAGTTGAAACGACCCTGATAGGCGCTCCGACAACGAAGCCCATATCCTCCAGATGTTTCTTGACTTCCTGTTTTCCTGTAATTTTTTTGATCACATTTACTTCATTTGGATCTGCATAAGTAAGTGGTATCATATAAAGCCTCCGATCTTGTTAGTTATCACTAACCATATATATATTCTAGTTAGCACTTGCTAACTTGTCAATATGTGATTTAAAATATTATTTGTAAAATGACTATCCAGGAATCTGCTGAAATGTATCTTGAGACAATCTATATTCTGTCTCAGGAAAATGAACATGTAAGATCAATCGACATCTGTAAAAAGATGGATTTTTCCAAACCTTCCGTTTCCCGGGCAATGAAAAATCTTAAAAGTGAAGGATATATTGATATCGATGATAATGGCTATATCTCATTAAAAGAAAAAGGCTTAAAGATAGCCAAGAAGATCTATGAAAGACATGAAGTACTGACGGATTATTTTATCTCACTGGGGATTAATCCAAAAACGGCAGAAGATGATGCCTGCCGTATTGAACATGTCATATCAGATGAAACATTCACCAAAATAAAAGAATTGCTTAAGCACTAAGCAATTCTTTTTATTTATAACTATTTTACAATTACCGACCCACCGATAAATTCTCTGAGAATGGAATTATTAGGAATGATCGCATCATCATAGATCGGATCAAAGTATTTTAAGAAACTAAGCATTCTTTGTGCTTCACCATATTCCGGTTCATTTCTCTTGATCCTTTTTAGTAACGGTTCAGCATATTTCTTCAAAACCGCAAATTCATAGATACAGTTGGAATTGAAGAAGACATCAGCCTTGGAATTATATGGGAAGATATTTTCATCTTCGGAACTTCTGACCTTAGGCCACATTGAGATCGTTCTTTGCGCTGGTGAATTACGGAACTTGTAGTCTCTTACCAGTCTTCTTAACATTCGGGCATCAGTAGTTGAGATACGGTTATGATGATCGATCGAGATCGGAGTAAATGGTGAGATATAGATCTTGAATTTCTCCTTATTGTCGATGTTGCTGGTAAGCTCGTCGTTCATACCGTGAATTCCTTCAATGACAATGATCGCATTCTTATCGATCTTGGTGATCCTTTCACCAAAGACCTTGCCAGGGATACTGAAATCATAGCGTGGCAGATCAACTTCCTTGCCATCAAGCAGATCCCTGATGTTGTTCATGAATAGTCCGGTATCAATAGCTCTGATACTTTCCAGATCAACTTCACCATTGGCATCATAGACTCTTTCATCAAATTCCTTATAGTAATCATCAGTACCCATATAGAGTGTCTTGAAACCATTGACGTGAAGCTGGATACACAGTCTCTTGGCAAAGGTCGTCTTGCCTGAAGATGAAGGTCCACAGATCAGGACAACTCGACTTCCCTTATCCCTGATCATATCAGCGATATTGGAGATCCTTTTTTCGTGTAATGCTTCTTGCATCAGAATCATATCTGATACATTATCATTCAAGATTCTTTCATTGAGATCACAGACGAAACTGACATTCATCAGCTGTCCCCATCTGGTTGCTTCTGAGAAGGCACTATACAGCATTTCCTGCTGTTCATATTCCGGTAAAGAATCAGGATCAGATGGATGAGGATATAAAAGGATCAGACCATTCTTGTAGGTCCTCAGATCAAACAATCTGATATAACCTGTTGATGGTACAAGCAGATTGTAGAAGATCTGAACTTCATCTTCCAGAGAATAGATCTCAATATCATCGATATTGGTGATACTATCGAGCAGTTTTTCTGCTTCCACAAGCTTCTGTTTCTTAGTCAGATTTCTGGCACCTTCCTTAGTCAGGTGTTCCTTCTTGATTGGAAGATCCAGATCCCTGATCTCTTCCATACGTTTAAGGACGGCCTTGATATCTTCCTCAGTAAACTTATGGGTAGAAGTAATATATAATCCCTTATTTAATGAATTATTGACAGTGATCAGTACTTTCTTGCCAAAAAGATCATGAACAGCCTTGATGAAGATCAGGATCAGAGAATTCTGATAGACCAGCCAGGCTTCCTGATTGCGCAGATCCAGAAATTCAACTGTACAGTCATGTTCAGTGATATGGGTCAAAGCACGATAGGCATTATCTAACTTTGCCAGATAGACAGGATATTTAAGTTCACTCTCGACCTGCTTCAGGAGATCTTCCATCTTTACTTCATCTTCAAATTCTAAGACTCTGTTATTCAGATTAGTTATAGTAGCTTTATATTTCATAATAATACCTTCATTAATACTATCTATATTTTACTACACAAATAATGACCACATCAGTGGTCATTATCTTGTCTAATAATCTATCAGAAACGTGAATCATCAATACCGTCAAGTTCTTCCTTCATCTTTTCCGCAACTTCTTTCAGACATCCGTCTTCAAACGGAACCTTAAGATGTGCTTCCCTAACGATCTGGGTGAAAGTCTTGGTACCACCAAGTTCACAGATATGGACATAGTCTTTCCAGGCTGCTTCACGATCTTCCTTCATTCTGATAAAGAACTGTAAAGCACAGACCTGAGCCAGAGTATAGTCAATGTAATAGAAAGGTGACTGGAAGATATGACCCTGACGGAAATAGAATCCGCCTCTTTCCAGCAGATCAAATCCTTCATATGTGATATCAGGTTTATAGACCTTTTCCAGTTTTCTGAAGCAGGCCTTTCTTTCAGCCGGTGTCATTTCCGGATGGGCATATACTTCATGCTGGAAGTGATCGACCAGACAGCCATAAGGAAGGAAATTGATGGAACTTTCAATATGGAAGTAATGATACTTTTCCGCATCCTCCTTGAAGAAAAGTTCACTCCAAGGATGTGCAAAGAATTCCATTGACATCGAATCGATCTCAGCTGATTCCATTGTCGGGAAAGAAAGATCAGGGATATTTACCTTTTTGAAGGTGCAGTAAGCCTGGAAGGCATGACCAGCTTCATGAGTCAGAGTATCGACATCAGCTGCTGTGCCATTGGAGTTCGCAAAGATAAACGGTACCTTATAATCATATATTCCGGTACAGTAACCACCCATCTCCTTGTTTGGTCTGGTTGGTAGATCAAACAGTTCCTGATCAACCATCATCTTGAAGAATTCTGCTGTTTCTTTAGACATCTCAGTATACATTTTCAAGGCAGCATTCACCAGTTCATCAAGTGAACCATGTGGCTTAGGATTACCGGTCTTAAAATTATAGTTCATATCATAGCATTGCAGTCTATCAACACCGATTCTTTGAGCCTGTCTTTTACGAAGTTCTACAGATAGAGGAACGATATCTCTGATTACCTGATCACGATAGTTCCTGACCATTTCCTGATTATAATCAAGTCTGTTCATCCTGATATAGCCAAGTGGTATATAGTTTTCATAGCCAAGCTTCTTAGCCATCTTATCTCGCACTTTTACCAGACGATCATAGATATCATCAAACTTATCTTCATTCTCTTCAAAAAATCTGGTATAAGCTTTGGTTGCTTTCATTCTGATATTTCGATCATCATCATTCATTAGTGGTGCGATCGAAGCCAGATTATAGATCTCACCATTGAATTCGATCTTGGCCGAAGATTTAAGTTTTCCATATTCTGTTGAAAGTCTGTTTTCTTCCTGCAGATCTTCAATGATCTCTTCGGAAAATGACTTTAAGGTATTTTCTAAAGTCAGATAAAGACTCTCCGGTATATCAGTTTCCTTACGATATTCACTGTTTAATAATGTCTTAGCCAGTTCAACTTCATATACCTGCAAGAGTGGCATCGTCTGATCCCAGTACTCATTTTCCTTATCATAGAATTCATCTGCCGTATTGATCGAATGCCTGATCGAACAGATTGTCTGCATGGAATTGATGTGACCGCGGAATTCATTGATCTCATCAAAGATCTTCAGATATTCATCCTTATCTGCAGCCTTTTTGAGTCTTTCCAGTTTTTCTTCAAATTCCTTCTTGAGATCTTCATAAGCCAGTCTTTTGTATTCAAAATCCTTAAATTTCATTTCTTTACTCCTTCAATAATCTTTCATATACAATCGAAGCTATATATAAACCGACACTGCCAACCACAAAGATACTTGAACCTAAAGGATACTTTTCCTTATGAGTCGTACCTTCCTTTACCACATTAGTCTTCATAGCCGGTGAATCAACATACACCACTTCAATCTTCTTGCGATAGTTTTCTTTTTTAACCAGACTTCGAAATGCCTTGGCGAGTGGATCGTTTCTGGTCTTATCTAGTGATGTCAAAGTGATATTTTCGACCTTCATCCTTCTGGCAGAACCTAAGGAAGAAAGAA
>CAMNFQ010000078.1 GCA_946537295.1 uncultured Bacillota bacterium | reverse complement strand
CATAACCGAGATAGATAAAAACAGATATGCAGTTTCTGATATTGTTCTACCTAGACGTGTTGTGAATAAACTCCGTAAAAATTCAAAGAAAAAAAAGCTCTTGTTCTTCAAATAAGATAGAAGGTAATCCTCTTACTGAAAAACAAGTTGATGAAGTAATAGAAATGGATGAAAGAAAACACTTTCTTAAACCTGAACAGGATGTGCGTAACTATTACCTTGCGCTTGAATTTCTCGAAGAAAAGGCCAAAAAGAAAGAGCGTTTTTCAAAAAAGCTGATATTGGATGTTCAGAAATATGTGGAAAAAGGAGCATCTAAAGATAAAATCGGCCTTAGAGGTCCAATGCCTCCGGGTGTTTTATTTGCGGTATATGATTCGCAAACCGGGAATCCCGATTATATTCCTCCGGAATATAGTGATATACCAGGTCTTATGGATGAACTGATTAATTATGTTAATACCACCGATGATCATCCTTTGATTGTAGCTGCCGTTGTCCATTATCAGTTAGTCACAATTCATCCGTTTGAAGATGGAAATGGCAGAACTGCGCGCTTACTGTCAGGCTATATTCTGGATTGCAATGGATATGGCTTTAATGGAATAGGTTCATTAGAAGAATATTTTGCCTTTGATGTAAATGAATATTATGAATCACTTCAAATGAACTTACCGGCTTTATATTATTCAGGAAGAAATAATCCACCACATCCGGAAATATGGATCAATTATTTTTTACGTATGGTATTGCTTTATTCCGAGAAGGTGCGTGAACTTTCAAACAGTTCCAGTGAAAGTAAAATAAGTAACAGCCTGTCTTATTTGAAAAACAGAGAAAAAGATCTGCTTATGTTCCTGATAGAAAACTATAAAAATGAATTTACACCAGTAGAAGTAAGTCGTGAACTTGGTGTGAGCAACAAGACAATAATTAATAGATTGGTAGTTCTTTCGAAGAACGGGTTTGTTGAACCAATATTAGTAAATCAGCGTATAAGATCTTACAAGCTAAGCGATTTTACTAATGAGAACAAAAAAGCGATAAAACAAATAATCTGATAATTGATAAGATATAGATAAAGAAAATTATTAGGGGGAAGATATGCGCAAACACAAGTTTATTGATAAACATCCAGTAGTTGGTTCAATCCTGATGGGATTATTATTGCTATTTGTTTCATCAATAATCATGAATCTGTGCGCTATGATCCACACTCAGGTTTTAGGCAATAGATCTGAACTTTTCAATATCCTGTATACAGTCATTGGAGCTTTAGCTGGTTTTGCTTTTTATAAGCTATGGTTTACTCCGGAATTTAAAGGTGCGTTTTCAGGTGGAAATCTGAAGAAAGGATTTATCTATTGTTCACCATTTATTATCTACTGGATCATCACAGCTATCGCTATGTTAATTGATCATAAATTTGAACTCAAAGGTTTACCCCTTACCACAATCAGGGTATCAATTACAGCTGGTTTTATTGAGGAAATGACTTTCAGGCATGGTATAGTTTCAACAATGCTTAGAAACCAGAACAGAAAAGAATGGATTCTTAAAGCAAGCATAATCTCAAGTATAGTCTTTGGTCTTTCTCATGCATTCAATATCTTTGCGGGTGCCAATCCACTATCAACTCTTCTGCAGGTGGTGACTGCCGGCTGCCTGGGAGTTTTCTTTTCGGCTATCTACATCAGCTGTGGCAATATTCTGCCCGGTATCATCTTACATGCCGTACATGACATCTACGCGATCTCTACTACCGCTTCTGTAAGTGAGTCCGGTGTCATAACAGGCGGCTTATCATTTTCGGATATTATTGATCTGATCTGTTGCATAGCTTTAGCGATCTATGCGATCAAATATTATTTATCTTTAAAGAATCAGGATGAAATCGTTAAGATCTGGGATCAAAAATGGATTATTAAACAAGAAGAAACAAAAGATCTCAGATCAGATATAGATAATCATAATTTGGAGGTACAAGATGATTAAGAATAAAAATGTAACTTTTGGTTTATATGTAGTAGTGTTTGTTGCTTTCTGGAATCTATTAGATTTCCTCTGGTGTGTTCTTATCAGTAAGACTGCTTATCAGTTTAGAACTGTATCAGATCTGATGCTTCCGCTAGGACTTGCGATCGTCAGTGGATATCTGTTTTTTCTCAGAGATTCAAAATAATAGCTTATAGTTCTTTAACAATTAATCTGAACAAATGAACATGGTCACACTCAAAACAGCAATAGGAACTTTTTTGGGAAATGAAGATAATAATGCCTATGAGTTTTTAGGTATTCCTTTTGCCAGGGCAAAACGTTTTGAATACAGTAAGCTGATTGAAAAATATGATGTTTTTGAGGCAACTAAGATGGGTAATTCCTGTCCGCAATACCGACAGCTATATCCTAATCTAGATAGTCCTGAACGTCTTTTTTACTACAGGGAATTCAGGGAAGGCTTAACTTTCAATTATGATGAGGATTGTCTTAATCTGAATATCTATACGCCTGTAAATGCTAAGGGATGTCCAGTTATAGTCTTTTTCCATGGCGGCGGTTTTAATTCCGGATCAAACTCTGAAGAACCATTCAGAGGTTTTGAGTTGGCAAAACGTGGTATCATAAGTGTCTTTGCCAATTACAGAGTTGGTGTACTGGGATACTTCTGTCATGAAAAGATTGAAGAAGCTTTTAAGCGTAATGGCAATTTTGGACTGGATGATCAGTTACAGGCGATCAGATGGGTAAATAAGTATATCCAGGAATTTGGTGGCGATAAGAACAACATCACAATCATGGGACAAAGTGCTGGTGCGATCTCTGTTCAATACCATTGTCTTAATCACGATAATGAAGGTCTTTTCAATAAGGCGGTAATGGTCTCAGGTGGAGGAATGTTTCCAAAATTTGCCTTACCAAAAAAGGCAAGTGAAACATACGACTACTATCATGAAATGATAAAGCTTAGTGGTTGTAAAGATTTTGAAGAGTTTAAAAACGCTGATATCAAAGTAATACATGATTCCTATGAAGCGATCAGAAAGATAAGAAAAGATTCTATCTATAATATGATGCCGGTCGTTGATGGTTATCTGATAAAAGATGATATTGATAAACTGATCAAGGATCCATTAAAAGTAAGCTACATGATCGGTTACACCAATAATGATATGTATGCGGCAATGATGGCTTATATTGGAAACAGATTTGCCAAGGACAATGGCGCATATGTCTACTTCTTTGATATTGATCAGCCAGGAGATAATAACGGGGCATTTCATTCCTCCGATCTGCGCTATCTGTTTGGTAGGCTCAATACTTCCTGGCGTCCATTTGGAAATGAACACAAAAAGGTCTCGGAAATGATGATGGATTATCTGAGTAATTTTGTCCGAAACAATGATCCAAATGATGAAAAACTTCCTGAATGGCATAAGACAGACAGAGACAATCGTAAAGTCTTGTGTATTACTTTAAATGAGACAAAGATGAATAAGACTCCATATTTGAGACTCTTAAAGAATATGTTGACAAAAGGAGAACCAAAGGCATGAAATTCAATCATATGTTCAGGATCTTTCATTTAGATAAACATACCCGCATATATCAGAGTGATAATGTTTTGATGCGTATCGATTTCATCAAAGATATGTTAAGGGTAGCACTTATCAAGGACAGGGATATCCTACCTACCTTCAGTATCAATCCTGATCAAAAAGATTTAAAAACAATTGGAAGAGATAAGCTTTCATTAGATGGTTTTGAGCTTTGTTCCCCAGAAATATCGGAAGATGATGACAAGGTCTGTTTCAGACACTGTGGTCATGATTTTAAGATCGATCTGCTTAACTTTCAGATCAGTATAAGTAATGATTCAGGTATTCTTTATAAAGACCGCAATGGTCTGGCTTATAACTTTTCCGGTGAATTAGGAAATGGTTCCATTCACTATACTTTTAGAGAAGAAGACCAACATATCTATGGCCTTGGCGATAAGGCGGGTAGCGTAAATAAGAATCATCAGCGCTACAAGCTTGATACCAATGACTCCATGGGATTTAAATCTGAATACAGCGATCCGTTATATAAACATCTGCCTTTCTATATCTGTGAAAACAAGGCCGGAAGCTATGGCATCTATTACGATACCTATAGTGAAGGTGAAATAGATTTCGGAAAGGAACATGATAATTATTACGAACCGTTCAATTCGATCAGATATGAAGAAGAAAACATGGTCTTCTATCTGATCTTAGGTGATATACCTTCGATCATAAGAAACTTTGTTCATCTGACAGGTGGTATTGTGAAGGTACCGGATTGGGCATTCAAGTATTGTGGTTCGACTATGGAATATACCGATGCGGATGATGCGGATAAACGCTTAAGAAGTTTTATTGATAAATGTGAAGAAAACAAGATACAAGCCGGTGGCTTCTATCTTTCAAGTGGCTACACACAGATAGGTGATAAGCGCTATGTCTTCCATTGGAATACTGATAAGATTCCTGATCCTGAAGGTCTTTCTAAATACTTTGAAAGTAAAGGATTAAAAATAATTCCTAATATCAAACCGGCTTTTCTGGATGATCATCCGATGTATGAATATATCGCTAAAAATGGTTGGTTCCTACACTATCAGGATGGAAGTCCTGCCAAATTCCCTTTCTGGGGAGGTAATGCGAGTTACCTGGATTTCACTAATCCGGGGGCATATGATTTCTGGAAGAAATGTGTCAAAGAAAATCTGGTCGATAAGGGATATACGAATACCTGGAATGACAACAATGAATATGATGTTCATGATAGGAATGTCTATGCCCATGGTTTTTCCAAGCCAATCCCTGCAGTACTGATCAGGCCGTTATTTTCATTTCTTATGAGTAAAGCCAGCAGGGAAGCTTGCGAAGAAGTTAATAAAGATCCTTTTATCGTTTCACGTTGTGCCATAGCAGGAACGCAAAGTATCGCTACAACCTGGACTGGTGATAACTATACAAGCTTTAGAGAGCTTCGTTTCAATCACTATCAGGCTATGACGATGGCTCTTTCCGGTTTCTGTTTCTTTGGACCGGATATTGGTGGTTTTTCCGGACCAAAACCTGGTAAGGAACTGTTCATGCGCTGGTTACAATATGGTGTCTTCTTACCTAGGTTTGTCCTTCATTCCTGGAAGATCAATGAGGATTCAACGATGCCATGGCTTTATCCGGATATGATGGATAGTGTCAGAAAGATCTTTGAATTAAGAGAGAAACTCATACCATATCTGAAAGATCAGATGAATAAATGTATTGAAAATGATTATCCTTTGATCACACCAGTCTTTTTAAGAGACAGAAACTATGATGAAGAGACAGATTATTTCATGTGTGGTGAAAAGATCCTGGCCTGTCCGATATTTGATGAAGGAGTAAAGGAAATAAATATCTGCCTTCCTTCCAGTGATACCGGATTCAGGTTAAGAGGAGAAGGCGAACTTATCAAAGGAAAGACATCTATAAAAGTAAAATGCGATATTACAGATTTACCAGTCTGGTTTGTTGAAGAATAAAGGGGAACGATTTATGCAGAAAGAAAAGAAATCATTATCACTGTTACACAAGATCGGCTATGGGCTTGGTGATGCCGGAGGAGTAATGACCTTCGCACTGATGAGCAGTACTTTTTCCATGTATTGTACTGATGCCTTGGGAATCAGTCCGGGTACGATCGGTATCTTACTTCTTATCTGGAATATCTGGGATTTTATCAACGATCCGCTTATGGGTGCCTATATTGATAAGTCCTATGCCAGAAGTAACAGTTCCAAAGGAAAATTCCGTCCTTGGATCTTAAGAGCTACACCATTATTGTGTGTATCTTTTATAGCCTTATGGTCTGTTCCAAGTCTTTTTGAAGGACTTGCCCGTTTATGTCTCTTATTTGGCTTAAAGATCATTTATGAAGGTGCCTACACGATGTTTAATATTCCAATGGGTTCCTTACTTTCAGCTATGGCTGACAATGATGAAGATCGTGCAGCCTTATCTTCAGCCAGAGGTATTGGCAGTGCCGGTGCAACTCTGATTTCTTTGTTTATCATGCCTTTATTCTTAAAGAGATATGGTGAGACCAATGCGATCGGTTATGCCATCGGTGCAGCTGTCTGTGCCATCATCGGTTTAGTTATGTGTCTGGGACACTATGCCTTAACAGAAGAAAGACACAACGTTAACACCACTACAGATGATCCTGACAATATAAAGGTTTCTGATATCTTACAGGTAGTTAAAGTAAATCGTCCCTTTGTTGCATTGTGCGTACATGGTGTCTGCATCTGTATGATGCAATATCTTGGTAACACTTTGAACAATTACATGTATTCTGATGTCTTTGGTGATATTTCTATTGCCGGATATGGAACCTTATTCAGTGCACCATCAATGATCATTATCTTTATTGCCGGACCTATGATCGCCAAAAAGATCGGTCTGGAGAAACTGATTCGCTATGGATTACTGATAAGCTGTGTACTATATGTAGGACTTTTTGTTGCATTGATGTTATTTAAAGTTAATCCATGGGTCTATGCAGTCTGCAGTAATACTGCCATGGGCTTTGCCTTTATCTCGATCTATATGCAATGGGGACTTCTTGGTGAAGCAATTGACTATAATGAAATGATCACCGGAAAAAGAACTGAAGGATCGATCTATGGAACCTTCAATCTCAGCCGTAGAGTTGGTCAGACGATCGGTAATTCAGCCGCAATGTTACTCTTAGGCATGGTTGGCTATAATGGAGCTTTGACGATGCAAGCACCATCAACGATCACCGGCATAAAGGTTTTATGTGTTTTGTTACCAGGCATTCTGGTCTTAGGATCATGGGCTACTTTCAGATTCCTGTGGAATATGGATGATAAAATGCGGGCTAAAGTTGATGAATATAAAACGACTAAAAAAGCATAATATTTTCTAAAAATTAAGTTAATTTATATAGGTTTCAATAACAGACAGGAAAGAAGATCATTAGATTGATCATGCTTTCCTTTTTTATGTTAAGAAAGAGCTGATAATGTAGTTTGTTGTAAACCGATTATT
>CAMNFQ010000077.1 GCA_946537295.1 uncultured Bacillota bacterium | reverse complement strand
AGCCTCACAGTCCAGCCCGCAATATGCAATGTATTCATTCATGATCAAGTCCTCCGTTATCTTACTGATATATGTGTTATGTCATTTGCTTCATCAGGAAATGCTTTGTCATTCTGTTTATTTCTGAAAGATTTTATATGATCTCTTTCATTGTTGTTGCGGTTATCCTTCTTTTGTAAGAACTTTTTTCTGCCAGCTTCTTTTGCCGCATTCCGGACATTTCATGTATCTCGTCCGTCCCATATGCATAGCAAGATTTACCTGCCAGTATGTTGGTACATATCTGTGGTGACAATTCTGGCATTCATAATATCCGGCCTTCTGTTCAATGCCTACAGCAATAAAAGCTACTGTAAATATCAACAATAGAGCAAACACAATAAGTGCAATTCTCAACCAGATTGGCATTTCAATAAACGAAGCCAAGATAACCATGATCAATCCGGCAATAACAGCAGGAAATGCGATCAGGTATTCCATCTTCAGCATCTGCCTGTTCTTTTCCTCAACCTCTCTTCTCATTGCCAGCAGGTTTTCTTCTGCCAGCTTGTCGTATGCTTCTGCCATAATTCTTTCGCCCGACAGGAGTTCATTGACATTGATTCTTAGGAGATCACAAAGTTCCAGCATGATCCCGGAATCCGGCATAGACTTTCCGTTCTCCCATTTTGATATCGCTCGATCACTGATTCCGAGTTTTTCAGCAAGAACTGCCTGAGTCATGCCCTGTTCCTTTCTGCGGGTTGCTATGAATTTTCCAATTTTGATCTGATCCATATCGGGCACCTCCTTTCATGATTCAAGCATAGCTGGTATCATCATCTTTTAACATGAACCATAGGTTGATATTCTGAAATTCTACCATTGGTTGATTATCTATCTGCTTTTACGTATTGGATGTCTGATCACAGTCTTCAGTTTCTCTGGCGCAACCTTTCTAGCATCGCTCAGATATATTTCGTGATGGAAGCGCTGATCGCTGATATCTAATACGTAACCTTGCTTTTCCATAAATTCATGCATTAATGCTACTGTTGCAGGCTCATCATCATAGGAACCTATATGCATACATTGAACACATAGCCCTTCATCATAAGTAAAAAACTCTACCTTAGAGAAATCCTGTTTCTTCTTTTTTGTAGCTTCTGCAACAGCCCAATCAAAATCATCTTTTGTCACAAAATCAGGAAGTCGGATGAGAGATATCCAATTGAATTTTTCTTTGTGGGCATAATCAATTCCTTCTACACCATCCTGCCACCAGAACCCTTCAAGCGGTGGAACAACATAATCAAAATATCCATCAATCTGATGATTTCCTTTTTTGCTCATCTTGATAGTAAACGCAATTCCATATAGAAGACCAATGGCTTTTTTGTATTCGCCATCCTCTTCATTTGGATCACCATGTCCGCGAACTGCCAAATAATTCATACTAGGAACCGTCACGATAGACGGTTTATTCTTTGGCATATAGAATTCTTTAAATTCCTTTTTATAATCAAACGGCATAATCATACCTCCTTATAATTCACAAACCATTATGTATTCTTCTTCGTTCTCATCAACAGTATGAAAGCCAACTTTCTCATACATGGACAAAGCGTAATTTGCTTTCTGTACTGCCAGCGATGCTTTCTTGTAACCTTGTGTTTTAAGCAGTGAAAGCATCTTTTTCATCAGTTTTGTGCCAATACCCTGACTACGATAGTCTTTGTAAAGCGAAACGGCAAAGGAAGGTGTATCGTTATCCACATGTCCATAATCGTTCATGATCCTTGTCCAGACAGCACCGACAATCTTATTATCAACTACAGCAACAAGGCAATTGTCTCCTTGTTTTGTTCCAAAATCATCTGTATATACTCTCAGTTCAGGTCTTTCAATTATATCCTTTTGTGGAGCTTTTACACCCTCTGGTATGTATATTGCTTCATAAAGAAATTCCTTCAATCTAGTAGTCTCATTATTCTTTATCGGTCTTATTTCTACTTGCATGTATTCTCCAATCAGTCTTAACTTCTGACGTAACATCTTTCGTGGCATTTGAAATCTGTCTTTTGATTGACCAGTAATTGTTTTATGCATATACATCTGCTTCTTCACCCTCAAAGGTAAAGCTCCACTCAAACTTCTCGCCGTTTTTCCTAATTGTCTTTACGGATGCTTCGTTTGACCGTTCTACTGAAAGCTACAGCTTATCATTCCTATTTCGCGTGCTCGTTCCAAAATGAGTTTCAGCATCTTTGTAGCGTATCCTTTTCGCCGCTGTGATGGCCTTACGCTGTACCCGCAGTTACCAAAATCTTTAAGAAAATCATTTAACTCATGACGAAGATCGATTATACCAACGATATCGTCATTTTCATCAAATGCAAAATATGTATCTGTAACTACCCATGACGGATTTACAGTATCGTGTGAAGCATTATCGGTCACGGATTTTAGCCACTCATCATATGAGTCCATCCGATCCAAGAGTTCACTTCCGTTTA
Source organism: uncultured Bacillota bacterium (assembly GCA_946537295.1). GTDB lineage: Bacteria > Bacillota_I > Bacilli_A > Erysipelotrichales > Erysipelotrichaceae > Colivicinus. The sequence goes on along the minus strand of CAMNFQ010000077.1, from coordinate 4,994 downwards.
TGGTTGTCTCTCCGTTATCGAAAAATTCCTGCTTAAAGGCAAGTGCCTTGGGTTCATATTCTTCATTCGGTCTTTTAAGTGTAATCATTTCTGACCTCCTATCATACTTAAAAGACTTTTCTAAAATATCACCACAGAACTTCTTTTTTCGATCTCTCCCTGAGTTTTATAGTAATCTACTACATCAAGGCCAATCTTCACATGGTTCTTTAGATTGTCAGATGTTTTTGCCCAAAAGCACTACCGTCTCAATAGAATTCAGATCCAGAAACAAATCAACAAACGGATATTTGTCAAAGTGCATTTTGGGGACAATTGTTCACGCACTCCATACAGAGAATACACTCCGTACCGTTTTCTCTTTTTCTTGAGTTATCTGTCACGTCAACATTCATTGGACAGACCCGCCTGCACTTTCCGCAATGAATACATTTATCCGTATCACATTTGACTCGGATCAATGAGAAGTAACTCATAGGCTTGAGGAAAACAGTGATCGGGCAGATATACTTACAGAACGCTCGGTTGTCTTTGAATACGAAGGCAAGAATGATACCGATCCCGTAATAGACGATGTTCCCCGCTATAAATGCCCAAAACATAATCCTTTCGATATTGCCGACTTTTGCAAGGAAAAGCGCTGATACGAAAATTAGTGACAGAGCAAATGTGATATATCTTATCCACCCTATTTTCTTTCTGGGTTGGGCGGGGACCTTATACGGGAGAAAATCAAGCACCATTGCCGTCCAGCATGCATATCCGCACCATCCGCGTCCGAATATCAGCGGCCCGAAAATCTTTGCCACAGCATAATGGATGGTTGCAGCCTCAAATACTCCTGTGAAGAGATAGTACCAGAAGCCCTCGATCTGCATGTTTTCATTACAGATCAATCCGAGATAGACAAGCATGTACAGACCGACAAGCAGCTGAACAACGCGTCGGGCATGTTTGTTTTTATTTATAAACAGAACGAGTCCGAAAAATATGGACAATCCGATATAGCTGAAATTGAACAGATAAAACAGATTGTTTTTAGTCAGCCACAAGGTCACGGCAACTGCTTCAAAAACGATCAGTAAGATGATTGGATGTAAGTACTTCCTGATTAGTTTCATTTTTTCTCTCCAAATGACGATTTGAATAATTCATTTTACTTTTTCAGATACTCCGCATCTTTCGGTTCATACGGCACAAAAATAAAGTCCTTCTTTTGGTGGTACAAAAGACATACCGTCTCAACAAGAGAGGTATCAGGAAACATATCATACGGGCGTATCAGTTCTATGTGATATTTGTTTTGAAGAACAGCCAGATTCTTAGCTAAGGTTGCAGGATTACAAGAAACATAGACGATCTTTTTGATCTTTGTTCTCATCAGGGTTTCAAGCAATTCATCATCAAGACCTGTTCTTGGCGGATCAACAATCAGTACATCGATCTTTTTCTTTTTTACGATCCTTCTGATTGCTGCAGATGCATCATCCGCAATAAACTCCATATTATTAAAACCATTCAGTTTTGCGTTTTCTTTAGCGTCCTTGATGGCTCTTTCTTCAATCTCAATTCCTATGATCTTTTCTGCTTTATCTGCCAGATACATAGAGATCGTGCCAATACCACAATATGCCTCAACAAGCAGATCACATTTTTCTGTTATCAGTTTTGCGACATCCTTATAGATCCTGGTTGCCTGAAAATGATTAAGCTGATAGAAGGCTTTAGGACTAAGATGCAGTTTATAGTCTTCATTATTGATTGCAATCTTTTCCTTGCCATAAAGCAGTCTTAGTTTATCAGGCATCATCCTGATTGGATTTTTATGGATATTAACTCCCTGGAAAATACTGACAAGTTCTTTTATTTTGCTTAATTCATCAATAACATTCTGATCAATGATATCGTTACCGGTTATCAGAACCAACTGGTATTCGTTTTCAAAACCTCTTAATACCAGTTGTCTCATACCCTGCTTCTTGGAATGGACATAACTGCGAAATCTATATTTATTTAAAATATTAAGAATTGTAATTCTTAATTCTTCCAGTTTCTCATCATGGATGATACAGTGTTCAATAATTGTCGGATGATTGGTACCCTGTTTATATATGGCATTCACAAGTTTTCCATCATGTTCAACAAAAGGCAGATTACATTTGTTGCGATAGTGATATATTCTTGTGCTTGCTACAACATCTTCTATATCTTTATTATATCCGGCATATTTGTATAAGGCGTCTTGAAGCAACTGTTTCTTTATCTCAAGCTGCTTTTCATAATTCAAATTGATTAAAGAACATCCTCCACATTTTCTAAAATGTGGACAAGGAGATTTGATCCTGTCTTTACTTCTTTTTAATACTTTGATCAGCTCTCCTCGATCATGTCTTCCTTCATCATAGATGTTGCACAATGCAACTTCACCAGGAAAACAGCCCTCGACAAAAACCGGCTTTCTCTGATAGAAGCCTATGCCTTCACCATTTATTCCGGCTTTTTTGATTTCAAGTTTTATTCCCTGGTATTTCATCTATTTTCTGATAAAGCTGCTGTCCTTAGAGTTCATTTCAATTCCGGTATATCTTTCTGCTTCCATATGCAGATCATATTTATCTCTTAATTCAGCGATCTGTTTCATCATATCTGAAGCATGGTGAATATCAAGTGCTTCCTGATCAGCCCAGGAATCGATTAACAGAATCGTTTCCGGATCATTAAGAGGAATGAAATACTCATAGCGCAGATTTCCTTTTTCATTTCTTATTGCCTGAGCAATTCCTTTTTCTTCCATCTCCCTGGCAAATTTCAAGGCATTGCCGTTTTCTCCATGATAATAAAGATTTACTGTTATACTCATAATCAATCCTTTCTATCTTCTAAAAGATTGGCTCTTCTTTCTTTAGTAAGTTCTATAGCTTTATTTCTCCGCCACTTCTTAATCTTGGCATCATTGCCTGAAAGAAGGACATCAGGAACTTTCATTCCTTTGTATTCCGCAGGTCTGGTATATTGGGGATATTCCAGCAGTCCATCTTCAAATGATTCTTCTTTGATTGAATCTCTTTTGATCGTACCTTCAATCAGCCTTGTCACAGCTTCTGAGATGACCATGGCAGGAAGTTCCCCACCACATAAGATATAATCACCGATCGATAATGTTTCATCCGCAAATTCATAGACTCTCTGATCAAAACCTTCATAATGACCACATACCAGGATCAGATGTTTCATCTCAGCTAGTCTGTGCGCATCTTTCTGATCAAATCTTTTACCGATGGGCGCAAGTATTAGCACATGTGAATCATCACTTTTACTATCGGCAATCGCATCAGCAATGGGTTGTACTCTTAGCAACATCCCCGGACCACCACCATAAGGTGAATCATCCACTTTCCGAAATGATCCTGGGGCATAGTCTCTGATATCTTTTATCTCAATATCAAGAACACCCTTTTCTCTTGCCCGATGTATTAAAGGAGTCTTAAGAAAATCATTAAATTGTTCAGGAGCGATGCTGAGAATCGTTATCTTCATTTCATCTATATTTTAACAGTGTTTCCTTTATCTTTTGTGACAGATTCCAGTATAATTAATAACTGGAGTTTATCATGATTGATTTTTTTAGAAACAAGAAAAACACTGTGATTATATTAGGTATACTGTTACTTATCGCATCAGTATATCTCTTTGGTCTTATTTTCTACTCTTCTCATTTTCTGCCTGATTCCTATGTTTCAGGTATTGATGTTTCTTCCTTGAGTATCGCTAAGGCCAACGAAAAACTATCTGAGATTGATCCGGTACTAAAGGTCATTGAAAAACACGCCAATGGTACGACCCCACATTACGATACGATCAGAATGAAAGACATATCTTCTGATGCTGCATATGATACTTCAGAGACAGTCAAAAGACAGAATATCCTGCTGTGGTTTACTGCCTTATCAGGAAAGAAGGAATATGAGTGTTATAAGGTCTCAGGAACACCAGATGATCAAAAGATCAATGCCCAAATAGATAAATTGTATTGTCTGCAAAGTGAAAACATCAGCCTGCCGGTCAATGCGCATCTTGAGATCAGTAATGGTAATGTAGTCCTTAAGCCCGCCAACAATGGCTCATATATCAATTCGGATGTTGCCCGACAGACTATCAGTTACAATCTTAAAAACTACTTTGAAGGAATTGAAAACTCCACAGTTGATTTAAGAAGCCTCTATGAATCTGCCGCTATCTTTGAAGATGATCCAATCTTTGAACAGAAGGAAGCTGTTCTTGATAAAGTCATAAATAAAAAAATCGATATCGTTCTTGATGAATCCAAGACCGTTGAACTTCATAAAGACGAGATCTGTGAACTGATCAAGGTTGTTGATTCTGATCCGGTCAGCGATCAGGACAAAGTAGGTGCTTACCTGATCAATATGGCTAAGGAATATGATAAAGCCGGATCATATCTTGATAAGAGCGATCTGCTTAATAAACTTAATGTTGCCTTGTGTGCCAATGAAGATGCTTCAGTTGAAGCTAAGTGGAATAACGAAAAACCGCTTCGAAAGATCGAAGTTGATATCTCTGATCAGACACTGTTCTACTATGAAGATAATCAGCTGCTTCTGACTTCTCCGATTGTCTCAGGAAATGGAGCACTCACTGATGCAACACCAACCGGTAATTTTACAATACATCGCAAAAATCAGAATTCAACTCTGATAGGTGCTGACTATGTTGAACATGTTGACTACTGGGTTGGCTTTGATGAGACTGGTCGAGTATATGGTCTTCATGATGCCCAATGGCGTGAAGAAGATCAGTTTGGTGGAGATATCTATCTAAGTTATCCATCAAGAGGTTGTGTAAACATGCCTCTAGAAAAGATCTCCACAATATTTGATCGTCTTGATCTGGGAGATGAAGTAATAATTCATGACTAAACAAAAAAATACGGATCATCCGTATTTTTTAGTAGATATATTCTTTCTTGAAGTTTC
>CAMNFQ010000076.1 GCA_946537295.1 uncultured Bacillota bacterium | reverse complement strand
AATTAATGAAGATCACTGCTTTTTCTTTTTAGAACAGATTTGCTTTCTTAAGTCTGATAACCAAAATTGGTATCAATACCAGCTGGATAACAATACCAGGGAGTGCTGTTACAAAGGCAGCTGATATCCAGGCAGCAAACGAGTATGATCCTGCTTTGAAGATCAGAGCATTCAAGACACCATAGACCAGTCTTCCTGTAAGCATGCTCAGGATCAGTGATACATAAGTCTTAACAGTAAGGTTTTCGATCTTGAGCAGATTGAAGTAGAGTCCGGTACAAATGCCATAGACAGCAAGCTCGCAAATCATCTGACCAAGCATTGGTGCTGGTGGCATACCAAACATCAGATGAGAGAGTATTGGAGTGACCAATCCACAGATGCCACCAAATACAGGTCCTAAGACAAATCCTGATACAAGTACAGGAATATGCATAGGAAGGAAGATACTACCAGCATTAGGAATGGCGTGAAAAGCCTGTGGCAGAACAACGCCGATCGCAATAAACATGGCAGTAAGAATAAATTTTCTTGTTTGATTCATAAATTTCTCCTGAGTAAAAATAAAAGATATCTGTTTCCTTGGAGGAACATTGATATCTTCGTGATATCGATAAAAGTGTAAGTTAAAGCGCTTGGCGCTGTTGCCCTGTTTCTTACAAGACTTATTCATTATAACATAGCTATCTCAATTACCAATAAATTAAACTTTATAATTAAATTGAGGAAATGAAAGAGCTCGTATGGGTATGCGGGATCATACCTGAAGATGTAAATAATGAAATCAAAGAAATCTGTCTGAAAGAAAATGAGGATCTTAATCTTTCGGAAAGATTCTTTCGTTTTAATCTGCATATCTCATTGAAGCGAACGTTCTATACGGAGGAATTCGATCAGATAAAAGATGACCTGAAAGAATTGTTAAGTGCTTATAAAAGGATCGACTGTGGAAATACCTATCTGGTCAGAAATAGTGATATGTTGTGGTTAAGGATCAGCGAAGAAACCGAAATAAGAAAGATCCATAACGAAATAGACAAACTGCTTTCAGATAAATACAGGATCATGATCGATACATTTGATAAGACCTATGTTCCGCATATTACGATCTTTCATAAAGGTGATATCCAGAATCTGGATAAGATGTATCAGCGTCTTTCAGAAAAGCTTGAAAGCAAGAAGATAATGATTGATAGATATATTGTAGGATCAAAAAGCAGCGGCAACTTCTTTTTCTAATAAACCGTTCATTCAGGTTAACAATTTAACGAAATAACTAGGAAATAAATAAAGAATATTAGATAATAAAAGTAGAAAAACAAATCATAGAATATCAATATAATGAAAGGGGCAGAAATGAAGAAAGCAGCATTTCTTTCTGTATTAATATCATTAATGATAATGTTGACGGGATGTATTGGTTATCACAAGATCAGTGTAAGAAAAGGTGATGAAGACTACGTTGTAAAGTATCCCAGATCAGCTAAAGCAGGTGAGAAGGTCACTATAGAAACTGTTGCGGTAACAGATGCGGATCTGTATGTGAATATTAACGGAGTCAACGATATCAAAATGACCAGTTGGGCAATATATGAGTTTACAATGCCTGATCACGATATAGAAATAAACATATCTATAATATCTAACGGATTGGCTTAAGGAGAATAATTATGAGCAATATCAAAGAATTTAAAGATGAAAAAGGTAATCTGCTGGCTCATGCCGCAATACCTGATTCCTACACGATCGGTGGTTCACTGGTCAATAAACTGCAACATGAGGCAGTGCCGTTTTTCATCACGACTCATGCGATTGATGCCGGCAGAAACATCATGATCTTTGGCTTAAGTGATGAAATGTTTTCGACCTATAAGAATCAGATGTTGAAATCAACACTTAAGATGGTACCGGGAACGATCTGGGATTCGATCAGAGACTTTATTGAACCTGAAGAATATCTCAAAGAGTTTGCGAGTGCAATGTCACAGATGAACCTGAAGGAAGTAGCAACGGCAAAGTTACCAAGTATCATTGGACAGAATATTCAGGCTGCCTATGATAATATGATAGCTTTCTACAATAATGCCTTTGAGATCGAAGCAAGTCTTGGTACGCCAGTAAAATCCAATAATTCGATCTGTAATTCGTTCATGGTCAAATACGATGGTAAAGCTAAAAGTGGTGCAGATTGTGTTGTAATAGCAGGAATGGATTATAAAGGAATAGAATACTATACGACCATATCGATGGCTGCTGCCCTTAATCCTTTGTTTGGTCTGTTTGGCGGATCAAGAGAAAAAGAAAAAGGCGGTTCAAAACAGTTTGGTCATGGCAAGCCATGTGATGTCATTGACTGGGGTGCTGCCAATAAGTTTATTGTGATAGCTCCTAAGCAATATGAAGAAGAAGCAACAAAAGATTTCCTTGGCTTTGTGGCAACGTTCAATATGGATCAGAATCTGCGTAATCAGTTCTATCAGGGTATAAGTAACAGAAAACAGCAGACTGTCCAGACATCAATGCAGATGGCGCAGATGGCTAATGCTTCAGCACAGCGTCTGATGCAATCGCAGCAGCAACTTACTCAGACCCTGGCTCAGAATTCTGCAGCTATGAGTAATATGATCATGGATTCCTGGGATAAGAAGATGGCTTCCGATTCAAGAATCTCGCAAGCCAGATCTGAGGCAATCTTGGGTGTAAATACCTATCAGAATTCCTATGGTCAGAATGTTCAGGTCGATGTTTCAGCAGATCACGTCTATCAGAATCAGTATGGCGATGTCTATGGGGTATCAGGAAATGCACCTGATCAGGAATTGTTAAATAAACTTAACTGGACAGAATTAACTAAAAAATAGAAAATAGGAAGACGAGATCTCATCTTCTTTAAAAAATATGGATAAAAATAACTCTATCTATTATTTAAACGAACTTGTACTGATCAAAGAAGAAGATAATTTCAGAGAATATCAGATCAAAAACAGCACCGGTAAAGGAAAAGTATATGAATGGCTGCTGTTTTCTGGTGTGAGAGTTATCTGTAACGATCTTGATCTTTTTAAATGTACAAGAAAAAATGCAGAGAATAATAAAGTCATAGAGATCAGCTATTGTGTAGAAGGTTCCTATGAATGCAAGATAGATGAAAAAACAAGTTTTGTAATCGGGCCGGGAGATGTGGCTGTCAATAATTGTGGAAGAAAAAATGTGGGGGTGGAATTACCTACCGGAAGATTCTATGGTGTTACAGTTTTTGTCGATACCGAAGTCTTCAACAAGAAACACGAAAGAATCATAAAAGAAATGGAACTAGATACTGATTCGATCAGTAATCTTGCTGGTGATGATTATCAGCCGTTTATCTTCCATACTGACAGGAATATCGATGTTGTGTTTGAAACATTTTTTGGTGGTCAGAAGGAATACTGGAATAAGCCACTATTAAAGACTAAGGTCATTGAACTGCTGGTGATCATGAGTGATCCGCATATTAAAAGAGCAGGCAATATCGCAAGATATACCAGCAGCGCACATGTCTCCACAGCAACATATATTCAAAGAAGAATAACCTCAGATCCGCAAAAGCATGTGACGATCGAAGAACTTTCTGATGAGACAGGAATAGGCACAACCGCCTTGAAAACAATATTCAAGGAAGTATATGGCGTTTCGATCTATGCCTACTTCAAAGACTGGAGATTACATGAAGCCCAAAAGATGTTGAAAGAAACAGACTGTTCAATTGCGGAGATCGCCATGAAGGTAGGATACAGTAATCCCGGTAAGTTTTCTTTGTCGTTTAAAAACCGTTTTGGTATGACGCCAAATGAATTCAGACAGATCGTCCGTTTGGGCAAATGATGTCTGGTGGGTTATAACAGAAAATAAACTAATATAGATATAATATTCCTGAAATCAGGGATAAGATGAAAGATAAAAATAATAAAGATAAAGAGAAAGAAAAATTAGAGATTGATGTATTGGAGCTAATGAAAAGTACAGAAAAGCTCATTAACGAAGATAAAGAAAAACAAGACAGTAAAGAAACTGATTGATTCTATGATCCTGCAAAAGCAGGATTTTTAGATGGTAACTTAAGTATAATTAATAGTATGAATATGAAATGGCCATATAATAACGAAGCTGGAAAACTTCAAGAAGATTATTGTGATGTCCTGGTAGTTGGAGGTGGATTATCAGGATGTTTTGCAGCAATTGCAGCTGCTCAAAAAGGTAAAAAAGTTACCCTGTTAGAAAAGGGTGGTATATCAAGGTGTGGAAGTTCAGGAACCGGTTTTGATCATTGGGAAATGGCTTGTACAAACCCGGGATCAAAAGTAGATCCTTTAGAAATGACGCTGGCCTTAGAAGAGGAACAGGATTATTACTCCAATGCGATCGGTCACTACATTGAAGCAAGAGATGGCTGGAGCTGTCTGGAAGATCTGGAAAAATGGGGTGGCAAGATCCGTGATACTGAGGATGAATTTAAAGGTGCAGCCTTCCGTGATGAAAAGACAAAGCTGCTTTATGCCTATGACTATAATGCCAGATATACTCTAAGAGTTTTTGGAACGACCTTCAGACCGGCACTGATAAAACAGTTAAATAAGCTGGGCGTAAGGATCTGTGAAAGGACAGAAGCAACAACACTTCTGACCACAGAAAAGAATGGCGTAAAGACAGGAAGCGGTGTTATAGGTTTTGATACCAGAACCGGTAAGATCACAGTCTATCACGCCAAGTCGATCGTCTTATGTATGTCGAGACCTGCCAGAATCTGGCTATTTAATGGTGATATACCAGGCCTATCAGAATTCAGACCATTCCAGAGTATTGGTACAGGCCATGCGATGGGCTGGAAGGCTGGTATGGAATTTACGATGATGGAAAAATCCATCAGAGGAGAATTCTCTGCTTATGGCCGATCATTTCCACCATATGGTACCGGAAATAATCATAACACCTGGTATGCAGCAACAATGATCGATTCAAGGGGTGTCGAGATCCCTTATGTAGATAGAGATGGCAATATTCTTAAGAGTGTAGAAGAACGTTATCTTCCTGCCAAGGGACAGAAGTTCTTCCTTAAGGGTGGAGTTATCGATGAGCCAAAATATGAATGGCGTGGTCCTGAGACCCTTCCATTCGATAAGCTGATGGAAATGGGCTATAAGCTTCCTTTCTATGCGGATCTGACATCAATGCCGGAAATGGAAAGAAAAGCGATCTGGGGACTGATGGTAGGAGAAGAAGCCAAGACCAGAATCCCAGTCTATGATAACTACAACTCAAGAGGATTTGATCCGAAGAAACATATCCTTCAAAGCTATGGTACCGGTTGGCAAAGTGCAGCCTTCCTGGAACAGGAACGTCAGCTCTTTGGTGCCCCAGGAGGTATCATCCACGACTGGAATCTGGAAACAAATATCAGAAATGTCTTTGCGGCAGGCGATTCACTCTATGCCTCAGATTGTGCAGGTTTTGCGTGCACCAGTGGCAGATGGGCAGGTAAACACGCAGCAGTTTCAGCTGATAAGGATTTTGAAGAAGTTGATATAGAACTGATTAACAATGAAAAGAAACGTCTGTTGAAACCATTAGAAAACAAAGATGGTTATGACTGGAGAGAACTGGGACTGGCGATCTCTAAAGCCATGCAGAACTATTGTGGTGGTATCAAATGTGATGACACCTTGAAACAGGGTCTTAAACTCATCAGATCTTTCAAGGAAGAACAATTACCATTACTGAAAGCTGAGAATCCTCATGAACTGGTAAGAGTCCATGAAGTATCAGATATTCTTGATGTATCAGAAATGATTCTTTGTGCTTCGTTGGATCGCAAGTGTGACAGCAAGCCATTAAGTTTTAAAAGAAGTGATTCTGATGAAACGGTTGCGGATAAGGAAAATGCATACCTTGTCATAAGTAAACAGAACAATGAAGTACATTCCTATTACAGAAAGCATCGTTTCTATGGTGATATCGAAAAAGAGTATGAAGCTCACGAGGTGAAGGAATGAAAGATTATACATATAAGATCACAGATGCTTCAACGAGATCCATAAGCTTTGATGAAGAAAAATGTATCGGCTGTAACCGTTGTGTTGAAGCATGTCAGATAGATGTCATGTTGCCTTCAACAGAAGGAAAATGTCCGATACTGGTCTGGCCAGGTGAGTGCTGGTATTGTGGTGCCTGTGTCATGGAATGCCCAGTAGAAGGAGCAATCACTTTCCGTCATCCATTGATGAATCAGGCAAGGTTCATTGCGAAAGATGATCTCAAAAAAGAAGCGGAGTAGTTTGTACCGGAACAATCAATAATTCATGAGATAATTATCTAAATATTTTTAAAGGAAAAAATATGGCAAAAAAATTAGGTTTTGGCACAATGAGATTGCCTCTGATCGATCCTGATGATCCAAAGAGTATCGATATTGAGCAATACAAGAAAATGGCAGATATGTTTATTGAAAGAGGGTTTACCTATTTTGATACCGCTTATCCATATCATGAAGAAACTTCAGAACTGGCATTTAAGGAAGCTGTAGCACAAAGGTTTCCAAGAGAGGCTTACACAATTGCGGACAAAATGCCGGTCTTTCATGTGAAAGCAAAAGAAGACTATCCAAGACTTTTCAATGAACAGTTAAGCAAGTGTGGTGTAGAATACTTTGATTATTATCTTCTTCATAATCTGGGAAGAGACGGTTATATCAAGACTCAGGAATTTGGTGGTTTTGCCTTCGCAGAAGAAATGAAGCAAAAAGGGCTCATCAGGAATCTTGGTTTCTCTTTCCATGATGATGCGGAAACTTTGGACAAGATCTTGAGTGATCATCCTGATGTTGACTTCATACAATTGCAGATAAATTATCTGGATTGGGAATCAGCAGTAACGCAATCAGGGAAATGTTATGAAGTAGCTCAGAAATATGGCAAGAAAGTTGTGGTAATGGAACCGGTCAAAGGTGGAACCCTGGCTAATCTACCTGACAAGGCTATGGATTTATTCAATGACTTCTATAAAGATGAAGAAGTTAAACCTTCGCCAGCATCACTGGCAATCAGATATGTTGCATCATTAGAAGATGTCATGATGGTATTAAGTGGTATGTCAAACCTTGAACAGCTTGATGATAACACTTCATATATGCAAGACTTCAAACCATTAAGTGAAGCCGAAAGAGAACTGATCGATAAGATCACAACGATCATCAACAGTACGATCAAAGTACCATGTACATCATGCAGATACTGTACAGAAGTATGTCCGATGAACATCAATATTCCAGAATACTTTGGCTTATTGAATCTCTATGCGGTAACTGAGAAAAAGAGTGGCATGTATTATCAGCGCTATTCCATGAACAAAGGCAAAGCATCTGAATGCCTGAAATGTGGACTATGTGAAAGCAATTGTCCGCAACACATCGAGATCAGAAAGTATCTGGAAGAATTTGCGGAATTATACGAAAACAACTAGTAACAAAAGGCGATCAAAAGATCGCCCTAAACAAATATTCTGATTTATAGAATAAACTTTCAATAAATTGACTTTTAATTATTATTTGTCTACTTGTTAAAATAAATCATATATGAAACTTGAAAGAAAAGACTGGGCAATAGATGTT
>CAMNFQ010000075.1 GCA_946537295.1 uncultured Bacillota bacterium | reverse complement strand
TTTCTTAAAAATCTGATAATTCAGTTTCTGACTAATCAAGGTAATGGATTCTGCTTTCATCATAGCGATCCTGCTGAACTTTTTCTTCAGCCGGATAACCTAAAGCAATCAAGGCAAAAGCATGTAATCCCTGCTTGTTGAGACCGATGATCTTTTCAACCTTTTCTTCTCTTTCCTTCACCGGCGCAATACCAAGCCATACGCCACCCAGACCTAATGCCGTGATCTCTAAGAGGATATTTTCACAGGCAATAGATAGATCGATCTGGGCATATTCCGGACGCTTGATGCCTTCCGACATATAACAAGGCACCAGTACGACTGGAGCACCTTTGGCACAGCCGGCATATTGGGATGCATTTGACAGTTCTTCGATCATCTTCTTGTTAGTGACTACATAGAATTCCCAAGGTTGCTGATTACCTGCAGAAGGTGCAGCCATGGCAGCACGCAGAATCTTCTCGATCTTTTCTTTTTCTACAGGTCTGTCTTCATATTTTCTGATACTGGTACGTGTAAAAATTTCATTCATTATTTTTTCCACCTTATCTGTTTTTATTTTAACCTAGATTTGTTTTTACTGATGAAAACAGAATTAATTTCATTCAAACAGAAGGAAAGCCATATATGTTGGAAGTGTTAAAACGGAACCATTTCTTCCAATATTGTAATCACCCAGTTTTATTGCGGTACTGATATGATATTTTTCCGGATGATTAAGAATCGTTTTGGCACTTTTTATATTACCTGAACTTGCTTTAACTTCTAAGAGAACTGCTTCGTTACGATATCTTATGATAAAGTCAATTTCCAGCCCTGATTCTTTTCGATAATAATACAGTTTCTTTCCTGCTTTTCCCATGATATCTGCAACAAGATTTTCAAAAACTGCACCTTTATACCCATACAGATTTCCCTGCAGAATATCAAATTGCGTTCCTTCTTCTAACATGGCAGTAAAAAGCCCTGTATCAGACATATAGACTTTAAATACTTCTTCGATCGCATTGCCGTCAAGTGGAAGTTCAGGTATATTCATGTTGTGACATATTCTGATAATTCCTGCATCTTCAATCCACTTTAAAGAACTCTGATACATTTGAGCAGTTGCTTTTTTTCTGATAATTGAATATTGGAATTTTTTATTATCCTTCGCAAGTTGTTTAGGGATTGAATCAAAACATTCTCTGATCTTTGACTTATCTTTTGGTTCAGCGTATTTGATCATATCATCTCTATATTCATTAATGATGTTTTTCTGAAGATTGTATGTCAGAGATATCTGTCTGTTTTCAATGTAATTCTGTACAACTTCCGGCATTCCACCAACTACCGTATATTGAAGTAAGAGATCTCTCATTCTTTTATGAATCGCTTCCGGAATTGGAGTAATTGAATCTATTGATTTACGTAAAAGAGAGATCACATCATTTTCGATACCATTAGCCCACAGAAATTCTTCAAAATCCAATGGATACATTTCAATGATCTCTTCATAGCCTACCGGGATAGACAGTTCATTTTCTCCATAGCCGCTTACTCCCAGTAAAGACCCTGTCGCAATTACATCATACCTGCCATCAAGTTTAAAGAATTTCAAAGACGTTCTGGCATTAGGACATTGTTGGATCTCATCCATTACAATAATGGTTTTATTCTCCTCAAATATAGCCTCAGAACCAAGATATGCAGAAAGATACATTATAAGATCATCCGTTTTTAATGAACCAGCAAAAATAGAAGCATAACCAGGATCTTCAAAGAAATTCAAATATATCACATGTGAATAGTTCTCTCTTGCGAATTGCAGAACACTTGAGGTCTTACCACATTGTCTGACTCCTTTGATTATGAGCGGTTTCCTGTCTTTATTGTTTTTCCATTGTAGAAGTCTGTTATTTATCTTTCTTTTCAGCATTTTCAGCTCCTTTAACCATATTTTAAGACTTTTCCAAGGGACTTTTCAACCAAACATCGGACTTTTCCAAGGGACTTTTTCAAAAACTTCAGACTTTTCCAAGGGACTTTTAAAAAACAGGCATTTCTGCCTGTAATTATAGTATTCCTGTTGCCTTCAGAATTTCCTTGATATTTTCGACCGGAATGATCTCAATCTTATTCTTGACCTCATCTGAAACTTCTTTAAGATCTGTAACGTTTTCCTTTGGAATAAAGACTTTTGTTACGCCAGCTCTTTGAGCTGCCATTAGTTTTTCTGATAAGCCTCCAATCGGATCTACTGATCCTCGTAAGGCAACTTCACCCGTCATGGCAATATGGGGATCAACAGGTTTGTTTGTGAACAAGGAAGCCAAAGCTGTGGTCATCGTCACACCTGCTGAAGGTCCATCCTTTGGGACAGCACCGGAAGGCACATGGATATGAAGATCATAGTCTTTATATTTCTCATATTCTTCCGGGAAGTTTTCCTTCACCAGACTCAAAGCGATCATGGCAGATTCTTTCATGACATCACCCAGTTGGCCGGTAATGATCAGTTCTCCCTTGCCTTTGGTCAATAGTGTTTCAATATAAAGGATTTCTCCACCAACTGGCGTCCAGGCTAATCCGGTCACAACTCCAGGTTTTACATCCTTCAGGATCTGTGATTGGATCATTGGGTGTCCTGACATCTTTTCATGGACGACATCTGGTGTTATTTCGATATGTTCATCAGGATTTTCTGAGACCTTTACCGCCAACATCCTGCATAAGGTATCGATCTGTTTTCTTAAACCTCTGACACCTGCTTCTCTGGTATATTCATTGATCAGTGTATCGACAGCTTCATCGCTAAATGTCATCTGATCTTTCATGATACCCATCGCTTCCATTGATTTTGGAATGAGATGTCTGGTGGCAATATATTTCTTTTCTAATGGTGTATAGCCATTAAACTGGATAACTTCCATACGATTAAGTAATGGTGCCGGTATCGTATCTGTCGTATTGGCAGTACAGATAAATAAGACATCAGATAGATCATATGGCACATTCATATAGTGATCAGTAAAGGTATTGTTCTGTTCCGGATCCAATACTTCCAATAAGGCCGAAGCAGGTGATCCGTTATAGGAATCAGACAGCTTATCAACTTCATCCAAGACCATAACCGGATTTGATACACCACTTTTCTGTATGCCATCCATGATCCTGCCTGGCATTGCCCCGATATAGGTTCTGCGGTGTCCTCTGATATCTGATTCATCATGAACACCACCTAATGATACTCTGACATATTCTCTGCCTAGAGATCTGGCGATACTCTTACCGATACTGGTCTTACCGGTACCAGGAGCTCCGACAAATAACAGGATCGAACCTGACTGCTGTTTCTTCAGATTCATGACAGCGATCTGCTGAATGATTCTGTCTTTGACCTTATCAAGTCCATAGTGATCTTCATCCAGAATTGCCCTGGCCTTATCGAGATCAATATGTCTTGGTTCTTCCTTCTTCCATGATAGTGATGTCACAAAATCCAGATAATCATAGAGTATTCCTGATTCAACGGATTGCTGGCCCTCCTGTCTTAGTCTGTTGAGGACCTTTTCCGCTTCCTTGCGGGCTGCATCATTCATGCCTGATTCAGCGATCTTCTTTTCAAACTTCTGAATATCAGTGACATTCTCCGGATGCATGTCATCAAGTTCTTTCTGCAGATGTTCCATCTGTCTCTTGATGGCCTGTTCACGATACATCTGCTGATATTCTTTCTGTTGTGAGCTGGTAGCTTCATTGGTAATCCTTCCTACTTCCAGGAATTCATACATGATCTTTTCGATCATCTCAGCTCTTTTCTTTTCGGAATCTTCTTTTAACAGTTCGTATCTTTCTTCATTATTGAGTTTGAGCCATGGTGACATCATGGAGATCGCCATATTCAGAGAATCGACCTGATCGATATAGGCATCAGCTGCCTTGGCCCAATCAAAACCTGAAGCATACTTCTTCATTTCATTGATCATGTCTTTCAGCTTTTCTCTTGCTTCAGACTCATCAAGATCATGCGTATCGTTTCTTCTTGAGATAGAGAGTTTGATTGTCTGGTCTGGATTGATAAAGACATTTTCCAGATTGACACGATACTGTAAAGATATTGTCACAAAGCCTTCTCTGATATCAGATACACTTCCTACCACACCAATCGGATAGAAACTGTCTTCCTTCATATCCTTCAGATCCAGTTTTTCTTTAGCTAAAATTACAATTGTTTTCTCGTTTAAAACTATGCTTCTGCTTCCGGATATCTTTCTCAGTTCATTTTGCTGAAAATAAAGGTTTGCATCCGGTAAAAGAAGCATATTATATACAGGTATTACTAACATTATTTCTCCTTATTATAAAGCCAGGTTTATTTTTCTCAGATTATTTTTCTTGAAGATACTTATTTCATCTTCATCATAACCGGTCTGCAAATCATGATCGTCTATGATGATAGGTCTTTTTAAGACAGTAGGGTTATCAGTTATGAATTTGACCAGGTCAGACATCGACATATTATCAATATCGACATTATGTTCCTTGATTATCTTGGATCTTTGCGAAATGAGATCATCTGTGCCATTTTCAGTTCTCTTAAGAAGATAACGTATCTCTTCTTCATTAAGATGATCTTTCATAATGTTTTTTTCTACAAAATTAAGATTGTTTTCACACATGTACTTTCTTGCCTTGCGACAAGATGAACATCCTTCTGATGTATACATTACGATCATTACGCACCTCCCATATATCTAAATGATTTTAAAGTTTATTTTTTCCTGAATTACAGGATTATTTCTAATACAGCAGCAGTTTCTGCAACATCCCGATCAGCTCATCCAGTTCTCTTTCCGGATCAGTAATACTTCTTCTTGTCATGGCCATGAACTTCACCGGTTCAAACAGGAATGCCGCAATATTGAGATCAGAATATTTTCTGATGATACCTCTATCCTGATAATCATGGATCATATCAAACACGGTAATACTGCATTCACTGTGACACGAACTTTCCTGTAAAGTAGGACAGCAGGAACACTGTTCCACAAATGAGAAGGCATTTTCATTCTCTAAGGCATAGCGATAGGTGCTTCTGACCAGAGTTTCAATAAACTGTTCACCAGCCATCTGTGGGTAGATGTTTTTAGAGACATATGAATAGGTCTTACGGACATACTCATCAAAGACTTCTGAAAGCATATCTTCCTTGTTTTCGTAGTAGACATAAATAGTTGCAGGTGAAACACCAGCCTCTTTAGCTATCTTGGAAACAGATGCTCCATTGATCCCTTCTTTCAGGATCAGATCGACCATGGCATCCTTAATTCTCTGTTGCTTATCAAAATCTTTTGTTCTCACAATTCCAATATTAAATGAACGTTCAGTTATTGTCAACGAATCTGAAACAATTTAGCACCGATTTCGCACTATAAAAAAACAGGATAGCTTTTGCTATCCTGCGTTGAACTAGATTATCTTTTCGTTTCCGTCTTTATCAATGATGACAAACTGACAATTCAGACCATATCTGGCAACTAGTGCACCAATTACCATGACTGGAGCAGCGCCTAAGACAAGTCCGATACCACCAATCGCAAGAGTGGAATTTACGGAAAGACTTGTAAGAGTCTTGCCATCCTTATCTCTGATAGCGATCTTGGTAACACTGCCTTCCTTGATTGCTTCTGAGATCTTGTTGATGATCGAATCAGCTGTTCTTTCGCCTTCGTCTACGAACTCTTTGAATTTAGAGCCAAACACTGGTTCATTTGCTTTCTTCTCCAACAGAATGATTGCATCTAGAACATCACCGTTTGTTTCTGTAAGAGCCTGCTTAGCTTCTTCATAGCTGCAGTTGGTCCTTTCAATAACCTGATCAACTTCATTAATTGAAAAATTCATGTTTAACCCTCCTTTAGCACTCTTTGTGCTAGATTGCTAAAAGTATATAATACTTTTAATAAATAGTCAAGTGATACGTAGTCCATATGAAAAGACACCTTTCGATGTCTTTCATGATTTTAACTATTTCTTAAGCATTAGATCCTTGCCGGCATTCCATGCCTGAGCAACCTTTTCACCTGTTGCATAATAACCATTGGTGAACTGATCAAACATGACCGCATGAAGTTTCTTGACATCAACCTTGCCTTTTTCATTAAGAACTTCTTCATCAGCCTTTACATTGACGATCTTTCCTACGATAGCTGATACATATTCATCTTTTAGATGTTCCAGCAGTTCACATTCCATGACTACCGGGAATTCTTCAATGATTGGGGCATTTACCTTATCAGACTTAATCGCATGATAACCGGTTCTTTCAAACTTGTCATCGATCTTATTTCCTGAAGCAATGCCAAAGAAGTCTGCGACATCAATATGTTTTTCATCAGCCAAGGCTACAGTAAAGGCTTTGGATGCAAGGATGTTAAGCCAGGTCTTTTTACCTTCACCAATAAACAGGATGATCTTATCATCATCAGCGATCTGTCCCCAGGCAACGTTCATGACATTGACCTTACCATTTTCATCATAGGCCGCTACCATCAGCACTGGCATTGGGTATACGGCATCAACTACACCTAGATCTTTCTTCATAATATTCTATTCTCCTTGTTTAGCTTGTAACTGGATGATATCATTTAAGAAACAAATAATAAAGTACCTACATTTTTATCAGGTACTTACTTCGAGGTAAGTTATATGAAGAAAAACATTGAAACAGCTGATTTCTCCAATACCGGATACAGCTATACTCTTTCCTTGATCTCAGGTAAATATAAACCCATTATTCTTTATTGCCTGATGGAATATGAACCGGTCAGATTCAATGAGATGCAAAGATATCTTAAAAATATAGCTGATAAGACTCTTTCACAGAATCTCAAGGAACTGGAAAAAGATGACCTGATCATCAGGACAGTCTATCCGCAGATCCCTCCTAAAGTTGAATATACTCTGAGTAAAAGAGGACATTCTTTAGTCAAGGTCCTTGATAAATTATGTGACTGGGGTATCAGAAACAGGCCTTAATTAACCTAATTTCTCAAAATCAAAATCTTTCAGAGCTTCAAGAAGTGCCATAGCTTCTTCCTTGTTGAGAGTTATGCCCTTCTGCATCTTATCTTCTGCTCTGTTCCACTTACGGATATCAAGTTTTGGTCTGCCTGTGCCATAGGTAATTACATTAGCTTCACAGGTATAGTCACCATTTTCGCTTAAGACAGCGATCTTATCATTGATTTCATATTTGAATTCCGGCATTTGTACTTCCTCCTTACCGTATACTCTTGCGATATTCTTCAATTACTTTCTGATCTGCAGGACACCATTTTATATCCTTCTCATCAGCATCGATCCATCTGATCTCGGAATGATCATGCAGGATCAGTTTATCTTCTAACAGTGCACATCTGAAACAATCCATTACGAGATAGAAACTATCATACTGATGTTCAACTGTACAGACCAGATCCTTTACTTCTATTAAAGCATCAAATTCTTCTCTGATCTCTCTTTTTATTGCCTGTGGTCCACTTTCATCATTTTCATATTTACCACCAGGAAATTCAAAATAGCCCTTAAACTCCCCATAATTCCTTCTGGCGATCAGGATCTTTCCATCCCTTTCAATGATTGCCGCAACCACTTTCAGGATCTTCATAATTCTATATTACT
>CAMNFQ010000074.1 GCA_946537295.1 uncultured Bacillota bacterium | reverse complement strand
GATGATCCACGAAAAGTAAAATCAACGAAGTTCAGAAAAGGCTATTGTAAATATATTTGGTTTGAAGAATTGGACGAGTTTTACGGTATGGAAGACATCCGTTCAATTAAACAGTCTTTAATGAGAGGCGGAGACAATATTAAAGTGTTTTACTCATACAATCCGCCAAAAATCGTCTCAAACTGGGTGAATACCGAAGGGATGTTAAATGTTGAAGGGCGTTTGGTGCATCATTCAACCTATTTGGACGTACCGAAAGAATGGTTGAGTGAAGACTTTTTAATTGAAGCTCAGATCCTGAAGGAACAAAACGAATTATATTATCGCAATGAATACTTGGGTGAAGCGACAGGAACAGGCGGGCAAGTCTTTGACAACATCACCTTAAGAGAAATAAACGAGGATGAATTAAAACATTTTGACAACATCCTTGATGGTCTTGATTATGGTTTTGCGGTGGATCCAGTCGCCTATGTTCAGGGACACTATGACAAGACACGAAGAAAGCTTTATCTATTCAATGAAATATATAAAGTCGGACTATCAAACAAACAATTGTTTGATGAGATACAAGAGAAAAAGATTGGATTATCTTATGTGACATCAGACAGCGCTGAACCGAAATCCAACGCTGAATTAAAATCGTTGGGCTTAAGAATCAAGCCAGCCAAAAAGGGACCTGATTCTATTGAATACGGAATCAAGTTTTTACAGAAGCTGATGGAGATCGTGATAGATCCGAAGCGTTGTCCTAACACCGCCAGAGAATTCAAGGGCTATGCCTATGACATAGACAAGAACGGTAACTTTATTTCAAGATATCCAGATCGAGACAATCATTCGATCGATGCAGTGAGATATATGATCGAAGATTACACCATTTCAAATACATGGGTATTATCACAAAGAAAACTGATGTAAGGAGGGTAGAATGCTACAGATTGCAGATATAACGGAATATTCTGAAAGCGATATTCCAAAATTAGTGGCCAGAATAAAACCGATATTAAATAAAAGAGTTGCATTGCATGAGAAGTATTCCAGAGGTGCATCCGATTCCAAACTAATGTATTCAAACAGTGACGACAACAAGGAACCAAACAAGCAAACAAAACTGCCGTTTGAAAAGTTCATTGTTGACTTAGCGACAGGTTACACGTCAGGAACGCCACGCTATACCGTGAATACATCAAAGGATGAAGAAAAAAATCACTTGATCGAAACACTCTTAGATAAGGAACGCAAGGACGAAAACTATGCTAAAGCGATGGAGATCCTTATCGAATACATCACCAATTACAATGACGATCAGACTGAAAACTATGATCTTATTCATGATATCTTTGAGCTTACATCATGCTATGAAGTTATCTATGAATCAGAAGAAAATGAGATCGTCTATGCCAAATACGATCCTTTGCAGACCGTTGCAACATGGGACTATAACATTCCAGCCAATCTTACAGGTTTGGTAAGAGTTTGGAAGGAAAAAGATGCGACAGGAAGCGTCAGAGAAAAATGTGAGGTTACAGATGTAAACGGTTCAAGAACTTACATCGTCTCAGACAATTATGCGCAAGAGATCGAAGAAGCCAGAAACAATGCAAACTGGGGAGATGTTCCAGCCATCGCCGTTGAAACAGACTATGCGATCTTTGAAAAGTGTGAAGATGTTATCGAAGCCTATGAACAGTTAGTGCAAAACGTCAGAAACACTTATCAATACAACGATTCAGACTGTAAGCTCAAAATAACGAACTACCAGCCTCAAAATCCTATGACCATAACTGATGAACAGGGTAACACTATTATCAATCCTGCCAGAATTCAAGAGGATAACCAATGGATCAACGCCAGAGCGATATACGTTGGTGAAGGTGGCAACGTTGAATGGCTATCAAAACCAGTTGATGCAGCTGGAGTGCAGAGTATGCTTAAGAACTACATTGATCTGATGTTTCAGTTAGCTGGAATACCTAATACATCAGACTTAGCTTTCAATAGTGCCGATCTTAATGCCTCAGCGATTGACCGTAAGTTTTACATCATGAATATGTCAACGGAAAACATCGTGGCGCAATTAAAGAAAGCATACTTAAGAAGATGGGAGCTTATCTTTAACAGAATCAATCTGAAGAAGGGAACTTCTTTTGACTTCAGAGATATTCAGATCGATATTCCAAAGAATCTACCAGCAAACGATGTTGAACTGATCGATGAGATGCTCAAATTAAACGGTGTTATTTCAAATCAGACAATCTTATCAAAACTGGGCTATGACTATCTATCCGAAAAGGAAAAGATGAATCAGGAAGCAGACGCCAATATGTTACAGAATATCGAAAGAATGAAAGTCTTATCAGATGCAGGATTAGACAATGAAGCTTTATCAGAATGACGTTAAACTTAAACACCTTAAAGCGACACTGGATCGCACTTATTTCCCAAAGGAACTAGACAATAAGGAAATCATTGAAAGGCGCTGGAAACAGACGGAAAGGGCCTTAAAAAAGGCTCAACCGCATATTCAGGCGCTATATCGATCATTAAGGGACGATATTATTTCCTTATTAAAGGAGATCGACTTTGATTATTCAAAGCTCAGCCAAAACGTTCCAGATCGTGTAAAAAGGATCGTCAATGAGCGCAAAAAGAAATGGAAGAATCCTTATCTTTTGTATCTTGCGACAACGCATAACTGGACGTATCGAAGCGTTTTAAAACTATTGATATGTTCACTCTATGCCTCGAAATACGAAGAGATCAAGGAGATATCTCAGGATGTTTTTGTGATATCAGCGGTGGACACATATTCACAAAGCGTGGCGGATCGTAGGATCAAGGATGCTGTGCTGCTGAGTTTGGCTACAATCTTGTCGTTTGCTGTGATGCCTGTGATTCAGAACACTTATGATGAATATCTGGATTCACTTTTGATTTCACAAGTCGATGAGATGGAAAGCTTTATTCTGATATCGCAAATGAACGTATCCATTGATGAAAACAGTCTTTTAAAGGTTTTAATTAAACAATCCCATAGGATCCTTTATGTAAATGAAGATAAATATTCAGGAGGTTTGGAAGATGCCGTCAGAGTCGTTTCAAATTCAGCTTATACTTATGACACAAAACCTGATCAGCAGGTCAGATTCGTTGCGGAAATGGATGAAAAGACGACACGGATGTGCCGATCCCTGAATAATCAGATCTTTTATACAAACAAAGAAAACGTCTTTAAGCGTTATTCAGCTCAGAATAACGCCATTATCGAAGTTAAATGTAACGGCCTAGTGCAGGGCTTAAATATGCCACCGATCTCAGATCATTTTCACTGGTGCCGATCAACTTTAACTTATCAGATCACTGTCTTATAGGCAGTGAGCGATATCATGCGTATTTTTCCAGTTTTTAAACTTTCTTTTACTGGGGTTTTTCCTGTGTGGTATCGCTCAGTGCTTATAAGCACTAGGACTATATAGTCTTTATTCGTCAATATGTATGGACTGGCAATAGCACCGTAATGGTGCTTTTTTGATGGTCTGGACAAGGAGGTAAGAATGGACGAAAACACTAACGTTGTTGAAGAAACAACAAAGGCTTCTGAAACAGAGGCTACAACGAAGCTTACTTTTGATGAGTTGCTGAAGGATCCTGAATATCAGGCAGAATTCGATCGCAAGGTCGCAAAATCTACCGAAAAGGCGAAAGCAAAATGGCAAAAGGAAGCAGAGAAAGAAAGAAGCGAAGCCGAAGCGCTCGCAAAAATGAGTCAGGAAGAAAAGTATGAACATGAGATCTCCAAATTAAAAGAAGAACTCAAACAGAAAGATGATGTTATTTCATCCAGAGATCTCAAAGATGAAGCTTTAAACATCATGACTCAGGAAGGCATCAATCCATCATTGATCAAATTGGTCAATTTCACTGGAGCGAATGCTGAAACAGTCAAAGCACAGATCGACACGATCAAAGAAATATTTGGTAAGGCCGTGGAAGACTCAGTCAATGAGAAACTCAAACAGCCTCGTCCAAAACAGGTTATGTCACAAAGCGTAAGCTCAAACAAGGCTTATCTCGATGACAAGTACAAAGACAATCCATTTTACAAAAAATAAGGAGGATAAAAAATGGGAATTTTATACGGATCACAGAACGTTGATGAGAGATACTCAGCAATCGTTGAACCAAATCTTTACACTGATGATGTTTTAATTCCAAACGTCACATTCACCGCTAAGTACAGCATCGGTCCAGCAGGACAGATCTTTGTTCATAAACTGGATAAGAAAACCGTTGCCGTAGGAACTCCAGGCCGTGATTTCACTGATGTTGCAGCTGATGACACACTGATTCCTATCGCTTTAAACAACAATTTCCAGCAGTCAAGAAAGATCTATGGCGTACAGGCAAACGCAGTCGCATTTGATATGGGTGAGGAATACTTATCTGATACTATCGCAACTGTAAGAGAAGCTAGACGTTACTCAGCACTTGCTTGTCTGGCTACAGAGGGAACTGCTTCTTCAAACGCAACCGCATCTGATAAGGATACTATCGTAGCAAACTTACTTGCTATGCGTAAGATGATCAGAGACGGTCACGGCAACGCTAATTTTGCGCTTGTAAATACCACTGACTATGCTTTATTGCTCCAGAATATCGGTATTCAGGAAGTATACGATCCAGCTGTAAGAACCGCTGAACTGTTAAGACGTTTCGGTTTAACAATCATCGAATGCAACGGCTTTGATGAAGCTGCTGCTGAATATTACAACGCTGCTGGCACAAAGGTAACAGTCGATCTGACTGGCGTTGAGATGATCGTAGGATCATACGAAGCATTCTCATTAGTTGATAATCTCGAAGTTATGAGAATCATCGACTCAGAACTGTTTGCTGGCTCAAAGGCACAGGTTGAAATCAACTCAGGTCTCAAGGTCACAAACCCTGCTCTGATCGTTGTCAAAAAGAACAAAGCATCCATCTAGGATGTTTTAAGGAGCGTCTATGACAAAGGAAAATCTGTTAAGCTCGATCATAGCTGATTTAGGCGCAAACTATCGTGAAGATAGTGAAGTATTAGGAGCGTTATTGGATGAGGTTGTCAATGACGCTCTTATTGTTTCTAACCGCATTCAATACTCGAAGACTACCGAAGGTCTTGAAGCGCAGTTAGATGTGTTAAGCTCAAACATCCGCAAGTGTGTAAAGTCTATCTATCTTTTAAGAGGCGCAGAAGATGTTAAGTCTCAATCCGTTTCAGGTCTTTCATCAACTTATGAAAATGCCATAGAAACGATGAACTATGACATCATCCGTTCAAATAAAAGGGTATTGATGTGAAGCAATTAAGATATCTGACAAATGTTGAACTCGACAAATCAATAAAGACAAAACAGGACAACGGGGTGATGGTGGCTACATACCAGAAGATCGCTGATCATCTGGTCCAGATTCAGGAACTCACTGATGAAATAAGCACCGCCATCTATGGTGCAGACGTCAACAGGATGTACCGCATAAGCTCACCGCACGCCAGTCTTGAAGCGTTTTTATTTGAAAAGGTCAACAATACCTCAGACAACGTTTCGCTCTATACGATCGTCTATCACGCTCACAGATACAGAATCGTTGCAGTAAAAAATAACTGGATCGACATAGAACTGTTATGAAAGACATAAGGGAACTTGATAAGGAGTTTAATAAATTCCTTAAAACGTTGGAAAACAAGGTAATTGATGCGCAACAGCACGCCACAGAATTCATGGATGAAGAAGCAAAATCACGTCTTGAAATCCCTGAAGAGGCCAGAAATACGCAACAGTTTGTTGATTATTCCAACTCATTAAAGATTAAAAAAGCTCAAAAAGACGGTAATGAGATCGTCTCATCTGTTTATTCCGATCTATTGGTCGGAGGCGATGATCCAAAGTGGCAAAATGTTCCAGTCGGTGCTTTTTTGGAATGGGGAACTGGTCCTTTAGGTGAAGGATCAAACAATTATCCGCATGGCTATCCCTATACCACACAAGAACCGTGGGATCAGCACACTTGGTTACAGCTATTGCAGACAGGAAGTTGGGGAATCACCGCAAGGCCTCATCTTTATCCAGCTTTTTTAAGAACAAGAAGGATCCTTATGGAAAATATCAAGGAGGCTATTGAAGAAGCATGGATGGAATAAGAGTCCTTATTCAATCAAAACTAAGTGAAATAGCAGAAATAAACGCAGGTGTTCCGATTCCTGATGGAATGGTGGAAAACGGTCAGACATATTTCGGCTATGAACTTATGGAAGATTATCGTTCAAGCGATTTCAATAAACGCTATGTGATGAATGTGAATCTGACAGGGCGATTGGTAAGAAAAGACAATCAGGAAGAAAACACACTGGAAGTAATGGACTTGGCACTGGAAAAACTCAAAGAAAAACTGAAAGAACTCAATTTCAAATATTCCTATAATGACATCTCGTTTCAGGACGGTATCAGAAAGATATTAGTCAAGGCAGAAGGCCGTTATAGTGAAGAGAATAATACTTTTTTAGTATAGGAGGCAGAAATGTATAAAATCTCGGCAGGATCTAAGCTATCATTCGGCTCATTAGTTCAAGGCGCATATCCTGAAAACTGGACCGACCTTCAAGGATGTACTGAAATCCCAGATGTAGGCGGTTCTCCAGATACAGTCGAATCAACGACTCTTGATAATCTGGTATACCGTTCATACGTCAAAGGCTTACAGGATCTCGGATCTCTGGATTTCCCTTTCAATCTGGAAACGCCATCAGCATCGTCAAATATCAATCTTGTTGCAGGACTTGATAAAGACACTTTATATGGCTGGAAGATCGAATACGCATCAGGTGTAACAATTAAGATCAAATCAAAGCCATCTTATTCTTTCAATGCAGTCGGTGTAAATGAAATCGAATCATTCACTTTACATCTGATTCCAGAGGAAGAACCAACAATCACTGTACCGCAGTCATCAATCTAAGGGAGCTGGAATGCTCCCTTTTCTTAGGAGGAAAAATGAAGACATTCACATTTGAATTAAATGGAAAAGAAGTTGAATTAAGAATGGTATCGGCAGATGCCATCAAAATTGAAGATACTTACAAATGCAAATTACTGGATTACATTCAGGATTACTCAGTAAAAACAATCGTTACTTTGCTGAGATATATGTTAAAGGGTGCAACAAAAAAACCTATTTCAATGGAAGAAGCACAGGATCTCTATGATGAGATGGTGGATGATGGCTACACGATCCAGAGAATGATCGAGGAAATCATCATGCCAGCATGTGTTGCATCAGGGCTTTTAGCACAAAGCGACCTTCAGATGATACAGGAAAAGAAGGAAGAACTGAAGGCAACGCAACAGAATTCCTAAAGCCTCACATCGAGAAACTTTATAAACTCTTATTAGAATACGATCTCACTTATGATCAGCTCTATGAAATGACCGTGAGTGAGTTAATTGATACGCTTTCAGCAAGACGTGAAGGCTTAGGCTATCGTCTATGGAAGCAAGCTCATCTGATCGCATGGGCAACAATGGGAAAACACTATGCAAGGAAGCCAGAAGATGCATCTCCTGAGCTTTACACAAGACCGAAGGCAACAATTAAAATGCCTCCAAATCTTTTGAAAAAGGAAGTTGAAAGACGAGGAATAAGGTATGAATGAAGAGTTTGCGATATCCCTTAAAACAATATTAGATAGTTCGTCAATCGCAACAGTCAAATCACAATT
>CAMNFQ010000073.1 GCA_946537295.1 uncultured Bacillota bacterium | reverse complement strand
AGGGAAACCTCATTTTTAAAATACTCTCAAGATCAGAAAGGCAATAAGCATTCCAACACCCATTGAACAGAAATGAGATGTTCCATCAACATTAGGTAAGATCGACATCATTACTAGTGAGATCATTGGTCTTAACAGATAGGAGAAGCCTGCAGCACCATAGTAGTTAAGGATCACCATAAAGTAGGCACCAAGTAGACCACAGATCGCTCCGGAAGCACCGATCGACATCGTGTAGTCATCATGGTTGGCATGTCTGATCAGTAAGGCCAGTATCTTACCTACGATCATTGAGACAAAATAGATAAGCAGAAAGATCCAGTGTCCAAAATAGCTTTCCACAAAGGTACCGATATTGTACAGGGAGATCATGTTGAAAAGTAGATGAATCAGATCTTCATGTGTGAAGGCACCAGTAACCAGTCTCTTGTAATCTTTACGATTAAAGATAAGATGATAGGATGATCCCAGAAACTCACTTTCAAGCTTTCCGTTACTGATCAAAAAGAAAACGATTACATTTATAATAATCAGGATATAAGTAAAAATATATGTCATCATACTTCTATTATATAATTTGAAATTCAAAAAATAACATCTTATAATATAGTGGTTATAAATTTAATGCCTATGTTTAACTTTAAAACCACCGGGTCACCAGTACCCGCAGAACACGTATCAAAAAGAGCAGAATATAACACTCTTAAATATATTGCATTTGTAAATGTTATTCTACTGGTCCTTATTGGGATAACAGTTTTTTCAATGCCTAAGATCATCAATGCGAATTCCAATAACAGCAATATCTCACCATTTGATGTGGCCAATGCCCGCAAGAGAATGCTGTCATATCGTGATGTATCACTTAAACCTTTTGAGAAAGAGGTACCGGGATTCTTTGATATCTTCCCGGAACCATCTTATCCTGAAGATACCAGTCTTTATGAAAACTCCGGTCACTTCTCTCCTGGTTCACCAGTAACTACACAAGCCTGGAACAGAGCCTTCAGTCTATATGCTCAGGGTCTGATCTATGGTGCTGATGCTGCCAGACAGTGTACCTTCTTTGCTCAGATGTGGTTCTATGATATCTATGGAATGAATTCATCACGCGGTCCAACCGGTAGTGGTGGTCAGTTTGCCAACACTGTCTATTCTGATCTGGTCTACTATGATGAAGATGGTAATCTCCAGCATTACTTCGAGCTGGGTGATCGACCAATGACAATGGGTATCGTTTCTGTCTATTCATCAAGTAATCCATATGGTCATGTCTTATGTGTTGATGAAGTTGATTACTTCAATGATACGATCACTATTTCCGAAGGTAATGTCTATGGTAATGGTGATTGCCGTATCAGACAGACCATGTCGCTTGCGGAATTCTATGCGCTTAATCCGGGATACAAGGTATACGCCAATCCTACCCCGGCTATCATCAATAAGATCAATGCGGAATAATTTCCGCATTTTCTTTTAAAAAAGAAGATGTCTTTCCACATCTTCTTCATGTTTATTTTAATTACATTCTATCCTTCTATCAGACTCTCCAGTGTTTCAAACAAGACTTCCGGCTGGACTGGTTTTGATAGGTGAGCATTTAAACCGGCCTGCATGCTTCTTTGAACATCTTCATCAAACGCATTGGCAGTAAGGGCAATGATAGGAATGTCCTTAGCATCCTTTCGTTCCATTGATCTGATCTTTTGAGTTGCTTCCAAGCCATCCATTTCCGGCATTCTGACATCCATCAGGATCGCATCATAATGGCCTTCCGGCTGTTTTTCAAACATTTCAACCGCGATCTTTCCATTTTCAGCCAGATCAACTTCCATATTTCTGGTCTTTAGTAACATCATCATGATCTCGGCATTGATCTGTACATCTTCGGCCAGCAGGATCTTCTTGCCACTCAGATCGGCTTTCTTTTTCTCGGTCTTTCCTTCTTCCTTCTTGCGTCGGAAGGCTGACTGATATTCTTCTATGACACTTGAGGCAAATAACGGTTTTGAGATGAAACTGTCTACACCGGCTCCAATTGCTTCTTCATAGACATCATCCCAACGATAGGCTGTAAGAATAATGATGGCAGATTCTTTACCGATGATCTCCCTGATCCTTCTGGCTGTTTCAACACCATCAAGTTCCGGCATTTGCCAGTCAACCAGGATCAGATCATATGGTTTTCTGCGCGCATGGTGCAGGCTTACCATTTTAATCGCTTCTTTTCCACTTAAGGCAGTATCACATCTTATTCCTGATTTACCTAAGACGATCTTGGCGTGTTCACACGCGATCGGATCATCATCAACGACCAGGGTTGTAAGCTGATCAGGACGGATCTCTTCAATATTATTTTCTTCAGCTGCTTTTTCTACATCGTTCAAAGTGATCGTTACATAGAAGGTTGTACCCTTGCCTTTTTCACTTTCAACTTCAATATCACCATTCATCATCTCAACGATATTCTTGGTGATTGCCATACCTAAACCAGAAGAGCCATATTTTGAAGTATTAGAACTGTCTTCTTGCGAGAAGGTATCAAAGATATGTGGCAGATATTCTTTAGACATACCGATACCGTTATCTTTGATCGTGAAACAGATCGTTGACTTATTATCGTATTGCGCTTTTCTTTCAATATCCAGTTCGACCTTGCCACCTTCCGGGGTAAACTTTACCGCATTGCCAATGATATTAATTAAGATCTGACGTAACTTGGTGGAATCACCAATATAGTAATCACTTATTTCGGAATTGATATGACACTGATAATCCAGTCCCTTTTCCTGACATTGAGTCGAAAACAGGGTATTGATTGCTTCAATCAGTTTTAAGAAAGAGAATTCCTCTTGTTTCAGAACCATTCTTCCTGATTCGATCCTTGACATATCGAGGATATCGTCGATCAGGGTAAGCAGATGATCTGCCGATTCACCGATCTTGATAAGATATCCCTTGGTCTTTTCTGGTGTTTCCGGATCATTCAAAGCTATATTATCCAAACCAATGATCGCATTCATTGGAGTACGAATCTCATGTGACATATTGGAAAGGAAAGTTGTCTTGGCTTTATTGGCCTCTTGGGCAGTATTCAAGGCATCAGATAAAGCCTCAGATTGCTGCTCAAGCTGTTTCTGCAGGATCTTATTCTGTTCAAGTTCTTCCTGTTTACCTCTGACTTCAGCCTCAGCTGTCTCTCTTTCAATAACGAGCTTGGCATTCTTGCGGGTCTCAGAGATGATGAACGAGAAGATCGCCAGCATCGCTGCAACAGTTGCAATCGACTGAATAATACTTCTGTTGATGATGCCTTTACTTACTGGCGAGATCTTCTCACTGATGACACTTTCTCTGATCAGATAGGTCAGATTCCAGTCGGTATTATTCACCCCAACATAGCTGAGTGTTTCCTTGATACCGTTGTAGGTAAATGATACTTCTGAAGATACACCGTTAGTAAAATCTTCCAGGAATTTGTCGTAGCTGTAGCCTTCTTCAAATTCAGCAATCTTCATTGCATCGATCAGATTATCTTCAGCAGCCAGACCTCCTAAAATCGTATCAGACAGGGCAACACCATTTCTGGTATAGATATTACAGAAAGTTGCATTGTCACCTCCTGATTCCATTGAGGCACCTTCCAGCATCTCTTTCATATCGATTTCCATGAAACAGACCTTCAGATCATGTTCCATAAACTTCAGTTCAACCGGAATAGCAATAATAACCTTCTTTTCACTGCTGTCCAGATTAAAGATTGATATCTCTGCCTTATCGAGTTTCAGATAATCAATATCATATTTATCAATGTTGTATTGATTACCTAATGAGGTATAGATGATTCCTTCACTATCAACAAACGCAAATTTCTCGACACTGTAGATCCTCTTCATCCTGGCCTGATAAGCCTGAAGATGTTCCATATCACTCAGATCATCTTCTGACATCAGTTCAACAGCCGTATAAA
Source organism: uncultured Bacillota bacterium (assembly GCA_946537295.1). Taxonomy (GTDB): domain Bacteria; phylum Bacillota_I; class Bacilli_A; order Erysipelotrichales; family Erysipelotrichaceae; genus Colivicinus. Next base: position 3,827 of record CAMNFQ010000073.1, on the reverse strand, counting down.
GATCAGCGATCCTGTGATTAAGATTATTCTCAACGACCTGTTCTCTTCTTCCGGCAAGTTCATCCAGATAAAGAGTGGAAACTATCCTGACAGCTCTATCATTATCCATTTTTGCTTGCTGACCTATCCATAAGGTTCCCACAATCAGAAACAGAGCTATGAAGATGCTGCCAATAATAGCGATCTTTGTAGTAGCGTTATTTTTATCGTTCATATACTCTCCTCGAGCGCAATAAAAGCCATCTCATTATGATAAATATAGAATATCTGGAAACTATATTCCTATTATTAATAGTCATATTATCGTCTTAATTTTATCATTTACCTATTAAAAGGTTAAAATAACTGTATGAAAAATCCTGTTACGACAACAAAAGCTTTCTGTGATACTGACAAGAAAAGAGCCAACACCAAAACTTCGATCATTATCATTCTGGGAATCATGGCTGGCATCTACTCAACTATCGGCTGTTATGGTGCCCAGGTTGCCCAACTTTACAGCCATAATCGTCTGATTGCCTCATTAGTTTTCCCTATTGGTGGTATCCTTACAACGTGTTGCGGTGGAACCCTTTTTACTGGAAACCTCTTAATGTCGATCGGTTATAAGAATGGCAATATCAGCTTCAGAGAACTCTTGCGTTATCTGTTTCTGGCCTATATCGCCAACTTCTTTGGTGCAATCTTTCTTTCTGTCTTTGTCTATCTTAGTGGCATTAATAATCCTGAACTGAGAGACATCATTATTGATACAGCAGTAAACAAGGTATCATTAAGTCCTGTTTCAATCATCTTCAGATCGATCCTTTGTGGCATTCTGGTAAATCTGGGAGCCTGGCTTTCCTACGCCGGAGATGATCTTAATGAAAAGGTCTTAGGTGTCTTTTTTCCTAATATGTTGTACTACCTGTGTGGTTTTGAACATTGCATAGCCAATATCTATTTTTTAGCGATTGCCATGTTTATTTCCAGACAGATCACTTTACCATTATTTTTCTATAATATTATTCTTTCAACTATCGGCAATATCATCGGTGGAGCCTTTATTGTTGCCTTAGGATATTGGCGGGTCTTTGTGAAAGAGTCATCTGATTGAATTTTTCTGAAATAAGCCTATAATGTAATTTTGTATATTTAACCAGGAGGTATTATTTATGGTTGTCATACTTACAACAGCGGTTACCTTACTGGCAGGCTTACTCTTAACTCGTGTCTTTAAATACCTGCATCTCAACTTCCCTGATGTTACGGTATACCTGTTAACCGGTCTACTGGTTGGTCCCTTCGCTTTGGGAAGATTAGGAATAGAAGGTATTGGCTTCAGAAACTTTGAAGAAGTTGAAGGATTATCTCTGATATCCAGTGTTGCCTTAGGCTTTATTGCCTTCTCCATCGGTGCTGAATTCAAATTTGATAAGATCAGACATTCTGGCAAGCAGACGATCATCATTGGTATATTACAGGCCCTATGTGCTTCACTTCTTGTGGATATTGCCCTGATCATCTTAAGATCATTTGTCGGGGAAGAAGTTCTTCCTTTATCAGTCTGTCTGACTTTGGGTGCTATTGCCTCCGCAACTGCGCCAGCTGCCACATTGATGGTCGTCAAACAATATAAGGCCAAAGGACCGGTCACTGATCTGCTTCTACCGATCGTTGCCTTGGATGATGCGGTGGGTCTCGTGATCTTTGCGATCAGTTTTGGTATCGCTCAGGCAATCGAAGGTGGTGAATTATCTTTTATCACGATTATCATCAATCCGCTGATTGAGATCGTATTATCAATAGTATTAGGATCTCTGCTAGGTGTGATCCTGACAAAACTCGAAAGGATCTTCTTTTCTTCTGATCACCGTATGGCTATGACCATCAGCTTTGTCTTACTGGCTATAGCTTTATCTTCTCTGGAATATAAGATCGATTCATTTAAATTATCATTCTCATCATTACTTGTACTGATGATGATGGGTACAATATTCTGTAACCTTTCCGAATTCTCACAAGATATCTTTGAGAAATCTGATCATTGGACAGCTCCACTATATGTTGCCTTCTTTGTCATCTCAGGAGCGCAACTTGATCTCAATGTCTTTAGCCAGCCTACCTCATTACTGATTGGCCTTATCTATATCATTATGAGATGTCTGGGTAAATACCTTGGTTCATCATTACCCGCAAGGTTCATGCATCTGGATCATAATATCGTGAAGTATCTTGGTATAACCCTCTTCCCCCAGGCTGGCGTTGCCTTAGGTATGGTCAATACTGCTCAAGTCTTAGGACCGGCAAATGGTTCTCTGATCAGAAATGTAATCCTCTTATCCGTGCTGATCTATGAACTGATTGGTCCTTCACTCACCAAGTTTTCTTTAACTAAAGCCGGTGAGATCCACCCAACCGAAAACAACTGAAAGAAAAAGCAGTTCAACTGAACTGCTTTTTTTGAAACGTGGTACTGCATCAAGACTTCGGGAAGGAGTATTCTGAAAATCTTTTTTTACACCTGCATAGTAGCACATAATTGTGTAAGAATTATGAAATTATGCGAAAAAATGAAGGGAATAGCTCTGTATTCCCTTCCGCAAGCAGGATACTATTCTATTCCTGTGTGAGGAATAGGATGATATACAACGACAGTCTTTACTTCCACCACTTTTTCTATGACCTTTTCTACTTCTTTTTCTTTCTCCGGTTCTGGTTCTACTGGAGCTTTTCTCACCTTTATATCAAATAAAACATCTTCTCTTAATGGTACGATCAGTTCCTTGCCTGATTCTGTGAGTTCTGGAGCTATCACTACTTCTATCAGGGAATGGTCTTCCTCAAGTGGTATACCACTATATTCCAGTTTGATGACATTATTTTCGGGATCGATCTCAACGACCTTTCCTTGTAGTCCGTTATAGATATCAAGTATTGCACCATTCATTTCAAATGTCGGTTTGGTGTCAATGATCTTTATATAGACGTATTGTAATTCCAGATCCTCATTCACATAACCGGAAACTGTTGAAGGTCTATCAAATTGTGCCCTTGGATCAAGTTCACCTATGATGAATTTGGCCTTGTCATCAGGAAGATTGGATATGCCATCAACAAACTCATCTTCTACTATCAAGGCATCATCAGGCAGCTTTATGATGATCTGTTCATCCATCTTCTCTGTCGGTGTACCAGAGATATCGATATAGGCAACATTTCCTTCAATCTGACTTATCTCGCCGCTTAATCCTTCCGGTATCTTTTCAAACCAGTCAGTTACATCCTCATAGAGATAATCTTCATTAAATTCATAGGCTTCATCAGATATTGTCAGGATTATCGTGCCATCTAATGGAATACCGACTTTTCCTTCAATACTGTTTTCCACATCCAGGGTATACATTGGCGTTGCGGATACCGGTATGAAATGAGTCACAAAAATCATCCAAAGCAATAAACGTATTATCTTCTTCATCTTCTTTTCTCCTGCTTTTATCATTGCAGAAAAAAAGACCTCTGAATATGCCCGGATATGGGCATATCTAAGCAAGAGGTACTCTGTTAAAATGAAGCTGTAGAGGTCCTGGAGAAGGAGCCGGAAGTATATGTCTATGTCTGAAATAATTATTTCCTACGAGCCTTTCTTTAGATACCTGAAGGAAAGGGGTATTTCGCAGAACTATCTCTTACATGTGCACGATCTCTCACACGGTATGCTCGACCGAATGAGGAAAGGCGGAAACATGACTCTTGTATCAATTGGCGAACTTCTTAAAACGCTACAGGAAACCGATCTCAACAAGATCGTTGAGATCCGCATTCCCTAGATATTACTTTGCTAAAAA
>CAMNFQ010000072.1 GCA_946537295.1 uncultured Bacillota bacterium | reverse complement strand
ATTGAAGCCAGATATTTATACTTTGTAACATTGATACCTACCGCATCAGCTGTCGCAGGTTTTTCACCAACGGCACGAAGGTTTAATCCCGTTCTGGTCTTATTGATGAAGTAATCAATCGCAAAGGCCAGAATGATAGCGAGATAGACCATCCAGCCATGAGATAAGACGATCGAACCAAATGCCCCCATACTGTTTGAGATAAATGGTATCTTGGCACGGAAAGCACTTGATGTTGTAGCGACAGAAATCGTTCCAACACCACCTGACAGTTTCATCATATTTCCACCAAAGAAGTTGGCAATACCAGTACCAAAAATAGTAAGAGTAAGACCGGTAACGTTCTGATTAACTTTAAGGGTGATAGTCAGGAATGCATAGAGTAAACCAGCTAAAGCAGAAGCAGCCAGTGTTGCGATCAGACAGATAATCATACCGACAACAGCACTAGGTTCACTTACTGAATTCTCATAGATGAAGGCACTGGCTAAAGCAGCAATACCACCTATCTGCATGACACCAGGAACACCAAGATTGAGTTCTCCGGCTTTCTGATTTATTGTTTCACCGATACAGCCATACATAATGACGGTTCCAAAAGTTATAGCTGCAACAAACCATGATATTATCTGAGAAATAGTCATTATCTGTTACCTCCTTTGTTCTTCTTGCGGAAGCTGATACTGTAATTATTGAAGAATTCTGAACTCAGGATAAAGAACAGTATTATTCCGGTAATGATATTTGAAGCATATTCATTCAGACCGAAGTCGGAAGCGATCTGCGAAGCGCCTTTAGATAGAAAGACGATAAATGATGAGATAAAGACCATCGCAATCGGATTGAATTTAGCCAGCCAGCACACGATGATACCGGTAAAGCCTCTGCCACCTGCTGTTACCTTGGAGATGGTATGAGAGATACCTGAAACTTCCACAAAGCCCGCAATACCGGCAATCGCACCAGAGATCAGTACATTGTTTCTGATAACTCTTGGAACATTGATACCGGCATATTTTGCGGTAGCAACTGATTCACCGACAACCGCTGCTTCATAACCGTGTTTGGTATAACGCATATAGATATAGACAAAGACAGTTATCGCTAAAACGATCAGGACATTTAAGGTATATTGCTGATTAAAGATCTTAGGGAACCAGCCACCTTCAGTATTCATGTTGATGATACCGACAGAGTGTGACTGTTTCTTATCCCAGAAATCCACAAAGAATTCAACGATCTGTATTGCAACATAGTTCATCATCAATGTGAACAATGTTTCATTGGTATTGTATTTGGCTTTGAATACTGCCGGTAAAAACGACCATAAAGCTCCACAAATTGCTGATACCACAAACATGATCGCAATCAGTAAGAAGGTTGGGACCTTATCACCAAAATAGATCATGATTGCTGCAGTTGATAGACCACCGATCAGGATCTGTCCTTCAGCTCCACAGTTCCAGAAGCGCATACGGAATGCCGGAGCCAGTGAAACACTTATAAGCAGAAGTAAAGCTGAATCTCTGATTGTGATCCAGGTTCTTCTTGCTGTACCAAAAGCACCTTTGAACATCGAAATATAAACACTGATCGGATCAAGCTTGGTTACAAAATAGATGAACAAAGCAGAGACAATCAGTGAAGCAATAATTGCCAGGGCAATTACGATCGCCTTCTGTACAGGTGTTACATCATCATTCTTCTTGATACGGATTAGAGGTTCTTTGATATTATTGTTTTCCATTATTGAGCCTCCTGCAGATGAGTCATACGATAACCGATTTCTTCCTTGGTAGCAGTTCTGCCATCAAGGATGCCGTTTTCCTTGCCGGAACATAAGACCATGATCCTGTCTGATAATGCCAGTAAGACATCCAGGTCTTCACCGACGTATATTACCGCAACACCTTTTTTCTTCTGTTCGTTAAGCAGATTATAGATTGCATATGAAGTATTGATATCAAGACCTCTTACCGCATATGCTGTCATAAGTACGGTTGGCTTGTTGTTTATTTCTCTACCGACCAGGATCTTCTGAACATTACCACCAGAAAGCTTTCTGACCGGGTATTCCAGATCCGGTGTTTTTACTTCCAGCTCATCCTTGATCTTTTGAGCTGTTTCTTCCGGTTTCTTACGATGTAAGAACGGTCCGGAACCTTTTCTGTATCTCTTCAGCATGACATTATCAGTCATACCCATATTTCCAACCAGACCCATACCTAATCTGTCTTCTGGTACAAAGGCCAGATGTAAACCATGTTGAATAATTTCTTTTGTGCTAAGACCTATCAGTTCATGAACACCATGGGCAGTTGAATAATAGATAACTGATGATCCTTCTTCACATTTCTGTAAGCCCATGATGGCTTCCAGCATCTCTTTCTGTCCTGAACCGGAAATACCTGCAATACCAAGGATCTCTCCGGAATACAGATCGAAGCTTACATCATCAACAACCTTCTTGTCATCGATATTCTTAACCGTCAGATGCTTAACTTCCAGACGTTTATGTTTTTCTTCGACAAAGTCTCTGGCGATATCAAGAGTTATCTTTTCACCAACCATCATTTCGGTAAGCTGCTGTTCATTGGTTTCACTCTTATTGACTGTACCGACGTTCTCACCTTTTCTTAGGACGGTGATACGATCTGATATCTCCATAACTTCATTGAGCTTATGAGTTATGATGACAATGGATTTACCATCAGCTTTCATGTTTCTTAAGACTGCAAATAGTTTCTTGATCTCCTGTGGAGTCAATACAGCAGTCGGTTCATCAAGGATCAGGATATCAGCACCACGATAGATCGTCTTGACGATTTCCAGTGTCTCTTTTTCCGAAACTGTCATCTCATAGACTTTCTTATCAAGATCCAGTTCAAAACCGTATTTATTACAGATTTCTTCAACTTCCTTACGGCACATCTTATCGGTAATCTTTTCCGGTAGACCGATCAGGATATTTTCCAGAGCTGAAAAAATGTCGATCAGTTTGAAATGCTGATGGATCATTCCAATACCATAATCATAGGCATCCTTTGGTGAAGCGATCGTTACCGGTTTACCATCAATAAGGATCTCTCCTTCATCAGGATAATAAACTCCAGACAGCATATTCATAAGAGTAGTCTTACCACTTCCGTTCTCACCTAAAAGCGAGAGTATCTCACCATGATATACGTCCAGATCTACATTCTTATTGGCAATAACCTTCTTGCCAAACGCCTTGGTGATATTGCGCATGGATACAGCAATTTCGCTCATCTTTTCACCTCCGTAAAATAAGAAAACATTACAGGCTTCATAAAGGAGCCTGTAATGTTGTTGTTAAATATTGATTAATTATTAGTTAAGTTCAGTAATGCCATCGATTCTTGATGCGAAGTAAGGAGCACTTCTGAATTCTGATTCATGGAAGTAACCATCGATCAAACATTCAGTTTCAGGAGTGAAATCAGCATCAACATCACCAAGCATGGAAGTAGGAGCTTGACCTTCAATTGTGAAAGTAGAAGCATCAAAGACATGTAATGTGCCAGCCTTGATAGCAGCGATCGCATTGTCTACTGCTTCTTGCGTACCAGGAGCACAAGCTTTACCTAATTCAGTGATTTCAACAGCACCATCGTTGTAACCACCAGTCCAGTCAGTCTTGAGGTCTTCACCATTGAGCAAGCAAGTGAAGGCATATTCATAGAATCTTTCCCAGATGTTTGAAGATGAAGTTAAAGCAGCGTTAGGAGCTACATCAAGCATTGAAACATTGTAACCTACAGAGTAAGCATTGAAACCATATTTGTTTTCAGCATCGTTCTTTTCAACCTGTGAAGGAGCACCTGTTGAATCGGCGTGCTGACCAATGATAACGCATCCTCTAGACATCAGATCATCAGCTACAGTAGCTTCAGCTGTCAGATCAAACCAAGAGTTAGTATATTCAACCTGCATAGAAATATTTTCATAAACAGATTTGATACCAAGGAAGAAAGCAGTATAGCCGGAAACAACTTCAGCATATGGGAAGGCACCGACATAACCGATCTTGACAGTACCGTCTTCTGCATAGTTAGCTGGTACTAAAGCACCACTTTCATCAAGTTCCTTAAGTTTCATACCAGCAACGATACCAGATACAAATCTTGATTCATAAACCTGAGTGAAGGCATTCTTTAAGTTAGGCAGACCAGATACAGCAGCAGTATCACCTGTATCAGAAACAAATGTTACATCAGGATATTCAGAAGCGGCTTTCTGCATGAATGACTGATGTCCGTATGAATTAGAGATAACTAAGGTAGCACCATTTTCAACAAGGTCAACTGCCATATCGTAGCAAGTCTGATCTTCTGGTACATTGTATTTCCAGATAATATTTTCATCCGGAATGTTCAGCTTAGCAGCAGCATCTCTTATACCGAGCATATGAGCATAAGTATAACCTTCGTTTTCATCACCAACCAGAATGATACCGATCTTTGGCATTGTGTTTCCTTCGGTGTCAGTTCCAGTTTCTGCAGGCTTGTCATTGCCAGAATTAGATGAACAGCCTACCAGAGTGAAGACCATCAGCAATGCAAGTAATAAAGCAATTAGTTTTTTCATTTCTTTCCCTTTCCCTTTCTGAAATAACTAAATTCTTCAGTGACTGTGCAAAAAATAAAAAACACAATCTTCCCTGAAGATCTGCTGGAGTTAATTATCTAACTCCCCTAATGTAACTCTATCGTGTTTGCCTGATAGAATTTCCAGAAAGGGAACTCTATCATAGTCTTGGTATTTACGGCACCAAGGTAGAAACTCCTTCACCATATCTGAAGGATTATACGATATTTTTACAAATATACTTTAACATAAAAAAACCTGAATACAATGTTAAAAATTCATGAAAGCGTTTAACCTATTCTCATTTACTTAAAATATAATATTGATATGACTATCAGTAAGGATAAAAAGAAAATTATTGTTTCATTTATATTACTTTTCTCAGATATCATTTTGATGTTTCTGTTTCATAATTATCCTGATCTTTTCTTTCCCTGGTACCGAAATATCTCAAAAATATATCTGAACATCCTTTCTGCTGTAACGGGATTTCTTCCCTTTTCAATCTGGGATATTGCAGCTCTAATATTGTTTATATTATTCATATTCTTTCTGATCAGAAGTATCAGAAAAGCCAAACTTCTCTCTTATATCTGCACCCTGGTACTCATTATTTCGATCTTATTTACTGATGCCTTATTAGGTTGGTTACTCAACCACTATGCACCACCATTAAATGAGATCATCAATCTTCAGACCAGACAATATACTGTTGAAGAACTATATGATGCAACTGACTACTATCTCAAGAAAGCCTGTGAGTATGCACCACTTACTTTCAGAGAGAATAACCATGTGAAAATCAAAGATTTTAATGAACTTGCGATTGAAGCTGGTAAATCATATAAAGATATTTCAGCCACTTATCCGATATTTAAAGGTTCTAATTCCAGAGTAAAAAGATTTTCACTTATTGGTGATTATCTGATGTATAACGGCATCATTGGTATGTTTATGCCTCTTACTGGTGAAGCATCAGTTCCCTATCATGTACCACCGGTAGTCATGCCTTTCACGATGGCTCATGAAGCTTCACATCGTCTGGGTATCGCCTCGGAACAGGAAGCTAACTTTTCGGCTTTTCTTGCCTGTATCAATAATACTGATCCGGTATTTATCTACAGTGGCTACTATTCCGCATTTTCCTATTGTTTCTCATCCCTGTATCAGAACGATCCTGAACTTGCGATATCTCTTTATAAAGAATGTAACTATGATAATTTCAATCTTTTGATAAATGATCGTAAAGATACAGCAGCGATCTATCAGAAATATGAATCATCATTAAAAGAGATCTCTGATCAGATAAATGATACCTATCTCAAGACCTTCTCTCAGGAAAGTGGTATAGCTTCCTATGGTGAAGTAACCGAATACCTCATCGCCTATTATTTCAATACAAAATAAAAGACCGTTTTTACACGGCCTTCAGCTTATCTGTATGATCTCTTGTTGTCGAAGTATTTATTGACAATGGTATTGAATTCTTCCCAGAGTTTATTCTCATTGTCTCTACCGGCATTTCCGATCTCTTTCCATTTATTTCTGAGTTCTTTAATACCTTCTACTTCTTCATCAGTGAATTCACTTCTTGCTAAGAAGATCTTTGCCTGAGCGATAAGATCCTTCTTGGCTTCAACTCTCTTAGCGAAAGTTCCCTTCATTTCATCAAAATAGGCATCTCTTCTGGCAAAATATGCTTTTCTTTCTGCAAGGAATTCTTCCCATAAAGAATTATCATCTTTTCTGCCAGCTGAACCGACTTTCTTCCATTCTTCCATCAGTTCATTAGCTCTTGTACCAGCTTCCTTGATGTTTTCAATTGAAGCAACTTCCTTAGCCTTAGCGATAAGATCTTCTTTAAGCTTCTTATTAGCCTCAAAAGTTTCCTTCAGATTGTCATAGTATTCGTTCTTCTTATCAAAGAATTCTTTTCTGATAGCTGAGAATTCTTCCCAGAGTTCATCATCTTTTTCTTTATTTATACGACCAGCGTGTTTCCAATCTTCAAGAAGCTGCTTCATTTCATCAGTTCCCTTCCTGAAATTCTCCTTGGAAACGATCTCCTTTGCCTTGGCAATGAGTTCATTCTTCTTCTCTTCTGTGTTGACGAAAACGTCTCCAGCTTTCTTGCTTAACTCTTCATACAAAGCATTAAACTTGCTGGAAAGTTCCTGATCAGCGAATGATTCCTCTTCTTCTCTGACTCTAGGCCATCTTCTTTTCAGATCTCTGGCCTTTGAAAATGCTTCAGCAGCATTCTCTTCGCCTAAAAGTTCTTCAACCTTGGCAATAAGATCTTCTCTAATATCGTTCTTGTTTTCCATGTCCAAACCTACCTAATTATTATTGTACCATTATTAAAACAAATAAAAGCATAAAAAAGCGCCAATCTGTTACGACTGACGCTTCAAATGACATTTGACTCTAAGAAAGTCTAATTACTGTTTTACGAATGTGCTTGGTTCGCTGCCTTCAGACATATCATCATGCCAGATGAGCTTACCTTCAGCTATTTCAAAGTAACCAGTTCCGTTGTTGTACTTTTCTTCAGTCTTTTCTTCTTCACCGTTCTCTTTGAAAGTGATTTCAGTCATAACTGCCTTGTCATAAGTTAAAGTGTTAGCAGTTGCATCATAAACTACTGGAATCTCCCAGTGAGCTTTTGAAGCAGCACTTGATGACCAGTCACATACAACAGTGTTTTCAGAAACTTCGATCATACCTCTTCCAGCAACTTCTTCAGCATAGCTTCCCTGAACTTCTGCAGGAACAGCTGTAGATACTTCTGCTGTTGCTTCTTCAGTCTTGGTTTCTTCAGTAGTAGTTTCTTCTGTCTTTGGTTCTTCAACTGGTGCTTCTTCCTTCTTTGAACATCCAGCAAAAGAAAGCATCATTACCAGTGCTAAAACCAGTAAAGTAATTTTCTTCATTTTTATCTTCCTCCTGGTGCATATTTATGCACGCATATATATTTAATTACTTTGAAAAAACATTGTCAAATGATTAGTCTTGTTTTCTAAGATCCAGATACATGCTTATGAAATCGACATACTCATCATTTACTTTCATAAAGGCAGGTAATTCACCACATTTCACAAAGCCTGCATCTTCATAGAGCTTTATGGCTCTATTGTTATCCTTTCTAACTTTCAGATCGATTATTTCTATCTTGTTGTTTCTGGCATAGTCAATAAGACTATTTAACAGAGTACTTCCTATTCCTTTGCCCCAATAATGTCTTAATACAGTTATACCAAGCTCAGCTCTATGATTCATACGGTTTGAAAGACCAGTAAGACTTCCGGTAGCGATCAGTTCATTCATAAGATATACACAATAGAAAACCGAGTTGCTGTTATTATGTGCTTCTTCCAGAAATTTCTCTTCCTGTTCTATCGTATATGTCAGACCTTCTGAACCATAGGAAAGGTTATCTGTTTCATCACCTGCTTTTCTGGTGAACGCCAGAATCTTTTTGCTGTCTTTTCGTGTTGCTTCTCTTATAATCAGGTTGTTCATCTTATCTCCATTATAATCGTTGTTATCTCTTC
>CAMNFQ010000071.1 GCA_946537295.1 uncultured Bacillota bacterium | reverse complement strand
TAACCTTTGAAAATTGACAATAAATTCTGATCATAACCCTTTAAAAATGAAATAGTTCATATATAACGATTATACATGGAGGCCACAAAAATGATTGCATGTTGCTTTTACGTCTTATGAAAACTGCATATTTTGAATATTTTTGTTAGAATTTGTTATATAGAGTAAAAATATGCAGGAACAAAACGAAAAAGATTGGCTTTCTGAACAACTGGATAGAGAAAAGAAGGTTTCGGTTGATACATCTTTTGATGAAGAAAATAAGCCAGAAAAGAAAAAGGTTAAAAAAGAAAATGATACGTCAGATCCTTTCTTTGTGATCGATCTGATATTATTCAGTCTGATGATCCCTGCATTTGTAGGCATGAGAGGTCATCCGTTATATCCTTTGTTACCATTCTTTATTTTTCTTGGACCGGGAACTATTCTTTGGGAGATACAATTGAAGAAGTTTCCGCCAAGATGGTATTTTATTCTTGCGTTAGTATTAACGATTATCGCCGAAGCAATCGTGATTATCCAAGTATAAAAACAAAGAGTTTCTCAACTCTTTGTTTTATTTTCCGTTTTCTTTCATAAACCATTTATCTTCATACATTGATTCATCAGCTTTTCTTAAGACATCATCAACACACGAATCAGTTTGAGGATCAAATGTCGCAAGACCTTTGGCTACTGAGATTCTTTCCCATGGTTCAGGATCACTTGCGTTTATTTCATTAGCTTTTTCTACAAAAGTATCTATCAACATTTCGCGATCATAGAAGTCCTGATTGGTCAGTCCTACCACAAATTCATCACCACCGATCCTGAAGACTGGTGAATGTTCAAAGACATCACAGATCAGCTTACAGGCTTTTCTTAAATAGATGTCACCTTTATCATGACCATACTGGTCATTGATTTCTTTAAGATTATTACAATCAAACATAGCCAAGGCAAATTCCAGTTTTTCTTTACCTTCATTGGCAATGAGATCTTCGATCTGAAGTTTATAGGCATTGAAGGCAGCAGAGTTTCTGACGGAGGTCATTCCATCAGTATAGGCTTTGGAATTAAGATCGTTGATATAGGCCTTGAGATGTTCGGTCAGCTGATTGAAGGTCTTGGTCAGAATACCTACTTCATCTTCTTCGTCATAGCTTAACTTGAGATCATAGTTACCATCCGAGATCTTTTGTGCAGCTTCTGTAAGTCTGCTTAATGGTTTAGTGATATGACCGCTTAAGAAGATACCGATAATTAAGAACGCTACCAGGATAAACAGACTTGCCATGATGAGGATAAAGGTAAGTCTTAGCCAGTCAGAGTTTATTTCAATATCATCAGCTACGGCATACAGATACATACCATTGGTAAGTTTTGCATAGGAAGCTCTCTTATTTGAACCTTCATAGGTATATGACGCATAGCTTTGGTCTTGACTGAGATTATCAGGATGTAGTTCTGGTGAGATATTAGTAATATCTGCACCTTTTTCTAGTTCCGGATGGTAGACGATTCTACCATTAGAATCAGTCAGAAAGACATATCCGGTATTGTATATTGAGATGTTTTTCAGATTGTTGACGATCATTTCGTAGCTGATATCAACACCTATGACTCCCACAAAAGTATCATCTGCCGTAAATACCGGGGCAACATAGGAGATCATTTCGATACCGATGTTGTCATTGTAGTAAGGATCTAACCAGATCGACTTGTGCATTTTCTTTGGTGTATAGAACCAGCCGACATGTTCCATATCATTTTCATCAAATTTATCTACTTCTGTTAAGACATTTCTGATCATATGACCGTCCTTGTAGTAATACCAGAAGCCCTGATTGTCACTATCGTATTTCGGATCGATACGATAGTAGTAGGTAAGTAAACCATTGGTATGGGAAGCAATATTATTGAAGATATCATTGACCTTGGCCAGATGGCTTTCCATATCATGGTCAGGATTTGAAAGATCTTCTGAAGCATAGTTATAGACGGTTTCAACTGACTGTTCAACACTGTTGAGATAGGAATCAAGTGACATTGAAACATTCTGAGCAGTCAGAAACATACGATCACGGGAATTCTGGTTCTGAGCAGCCCTGATCGTATAGATTGAGATCAGACCAATTGAAAAAATGCTTACGACGATCGCAGCTACAGTCAATAGGACGATTTTATATCTGATTGAATGCATAATTCTTGCATATAATAATAACATAATTGTTGTGCTAAAATTAAGTTGGAATATGAATAATAAGGGGCGTATATCGTTATTAGAACTGATCATTATCATCCTGCTTATTCTGGAGGGTGCTTTTATTTTGCTGAAAAGCGGAGACTGGTTAGCTGATAAGTCTACTTCCGGAAATGACAGACTCCTAGAAAACACCGCTGATTCAACAGCCCGTGTCAATTCCCTCAATGGTATGGATTGTCCGGTCGATGGCTGTGGCAGGGGAACTTTATGTACTCATAAACAGGGCGATTACTATGTGGGCTACTTTGAAAGTGTGAGCCATAAAATCGTTGCCTACCCGCCAAAAGGCTACAATCAGAACTATGAGATGCGTATCGGCAAGACAAAATACTATGGCGATCCTGGTACGATGGTCATTGAGATCCGTTGCAAGGAAGGTGTCGTAGAGCTCAACTGGGTAAAGGGCAGATAAATGGATCTTTCTAATAATCCGACATTACTTATCTATGTATCTGTACTGCTTTTTATCTTTGGCAGTATTTTTGGCAGTTTTATCAATTGTGTTGCCGGCAGGATCGTTGCCGGAAAAGACTGGATCAAAGGTAAGAGTATCTGTGAAAACTGTGGTCATGAACTGGGTTTTTTAGATCTTATCCCGATCTTGAGCTTTGTTTTCCTTAAAGGAAGATGCCGTTATTGCCACACTAAGCTATCAATCAGATATGTCCTAGTAGAAATACTGATGGGCATATTGTTTGTGTTATGTTTCTTAAGCACCAAGATATTGGATCTCTATCTTATAAGCAAACTGGCTCTGATCGTGATATTAGTCGGTTTATCTTTAGTAGATCTTGATTCCTATATCATTCCTGATGGCTTTATCATAGCCGGAATCATTAACTGGATAATATCGATCTTTTTTGTAACTGATAAGAAAAGTTATGTGCTTTCTGGCCTGGCTGGGGCTTTTCTGATCGCCGGAATGATCTTGGGATTATCTCTGATCATGGATAAGATTTTAAAAAAAGAGTCTCTGGGAGGGGGAGATGTCAAGCTGCTTTTTATGGTCTGTCTGTATCTTGGACCACTTTCAGGCATGCTGGATTTGTTCCTTTCCTGTGTAATAGGCCTTTTATTTGTGATAATATTAAAAGAAAGAAAGATAGCGTTTGGTCCTTCTATAAGTATAGCGACCATTTTGGTGCTGTTTTATGGTGGATCAATCATTAATTGGTATCTTGGACTATTTTAAGGGTTAGATATGAAAGATATTTTAGGAATTGAAATAGGCAATAAGACAGTTAAGTTTGCGGAGATTAAAAGAGGAGTTCTCCGTAATTTTGCTTATGTCGAAATGCCTGAAAACATTGTCGTAAATGATGCGCTGGTTGCTTTTGATGCAATGTCACAGCTCATCAAGGAAACTGTCAAAGCCAACAAGATCTCGGTAAACAGATGTGCACTGGTTCTTCCGGGAACTGATGTGTATCTGAGAAGATTGAGACTTCCGGCAATGAGTGAGAAACAGCTGATGGTAAACATGCCTTATGAATTCAAGGATGTTTTATCCATGGATAAAGACAAGTATATCTATGACTATTCCATGATCGACTATATCAAAGACGAGAATGATGAAGTCAAGGAAATGGAATTACTTGGTGCTGTTGTCAGCAAGGAACTGATCGATAAGTATATCGATATGTTCAAACGCGCCGGTCTTAAACTTGTCAGAGCAGTACCGCGTGAGCTTTCTTTAGCTTCACTTGTTGAATTACTAAATGGTGAAAGTGAGACCAAGGACTTTGCGATCCTTGACTTAGGCTATAAATCAAGTAAAGTCGATATCTTCAAGAATGGTACATATGAGATCACTACCACGATCGATACCGGTTCGGAAATGGCTGAACAGGCTACCGCAGAACTGATGGGTGTTGATGTTCATGTGGCTTCTAAATACCTGCAGATGAACAAGGACAACGTTCAGAACAATGAAAAGATCGTTGATATCTTCTCATCAGCCGCAACTGAGATCATGCGTGTCATGAACTACTATGCTTTTGAAAATCCAGATTCAACTTTGGATACTTTATATTACTGTGGTGGCGCAAGTGTTATGAAACGCTATGTTGAAGAGATTGCCAATATGGTCAATCTTGATCTTAAGCCACTTGCAGAACTGTCTGAAAGCAAAGATGATGATGAAGCTGTCACCAAGGGTGCAGCAGCTTTAGGTGTCTGTTATACGGAGTAGGTGAATTATGGCAAAGAAAGTTAAAGAAAAAAAGATCAATTTACCTAGTAAGAAATCGATAAATTTCATCTCTGATAGAACCACCAAGGTCAATCGTATTTCGATCATTGCCTTTGTGGTCTTTCTGCTGTTTCTGGCCTTATTTGTCAAATTCGGTGTTATTGATCCACTAGCCAGAGTAAACAGAGCTGAAGCAGTATACCGCTCTATGGAAACTCAGTTAAATGGCTACAAGGAACAGCTTAAGGATTATGACAAGATCGATGCAGAATATAACGAGATGGTCGGCAGTTTCTTAAGTGAAACAGAATTAAGCTATCTGGATCGTATGGATATCATCAAGATGGTTGAAGAAGACATCAAGTCTAGAGTTGCCATACAAAGTATTACCTTATCAGGCAATACTGTTAGAGTTGTAACAGGTATGACAACTATGAACAACGTATCTGACATCGTCAGTGTTCTTGATCATGATGCGCGTAATTCCTATGTAACCGTAACTACAGCACAAGCTGACAGTGACAATAAAGAAAAAGTAACGGCTAATATCGTCGTTTCCTACAGTGGCAGGGCAGGTGAATAATCATGTTGAATCGTAAGTTTACATTAAGAGAAAGTATTCTGCTGGTCTTAGCTGCTGTGGTAGGACTTGCAATATTCTATTACCAGGTCGTCTACAAAGGCATTGAAGCACAACTTGCTTCCTATTCTGTTGAAGATCTGGAAAGTGAAGTAATGATCTATCAGGCTAAGTTAGCCAGACAGAAGACCATGCAGGAATATATTGAATCACATAGAGGTGAAACTTTAGGTGAGATCGCTTTATACAATAACTTAGCTAATGAAATAAATGAACTTGGTACGATTCTTGATGGTGTTGAAGAATTAAGTGTTTCGATGAGTGAACCGACACTGTTAGATACAACTGTCAGAAGAAATGCCAATATCTCTTTCAAGACCTATGGTTATACCAGAGTAATGAATCTTATCAGAGCTCTGTATAATTCAACTTATCGTTGCCTGATTTCTGATATCAGTGTCTCTGCTCAAAGAGATAATGTCTTGGATGAAAATGCGGAAATAAATGTGAATGTCAGAATGACATTCTATGAAAGAGTCGATGAAACGACTAATTTAGATGGTTTAACAGTTTTAAACAGTTAAAGGAGTAACGATGAAGGCTAAAAGATTAGGTGATATCTTAGTAGAATCCGGACATCTTACCAATGAAGATATCGAACGAGCTTTGGAGATGCAAAAGGGCACAAACAAACGTTTGGGCGAACTTTTGATCGATGAACACTTTATTTCAGAAACAGAACTGATTGATTCATTGAGGATGCAGCTTGGTATTGATTTTATCGACCTGACTAAGGCCAAGATCGAATCCAATCTGACTACGCTGATTCCAAAGAATATAGCTAAACAATACCGTCTCGTACCGGTTAAACTGGTAGGAGACCGTCTTTATATTGCCATGGAAGATCCTCTTAACTTCCGTGCCGTTGAAGCAGTCAAGGAGTGTTCACATAAAAGAGTTGTGATCATGATCGCTTATCGTGAAGCGATCGATAGAGCTCTGGCTGTCCTTTATGAAAATGAAGGTGCTCATGCGGCTATCCAGGAAATGAAAGAGGAACAGGGCCTTGTTTCTATTGAAGAAAGAACAACCGAAGCTGATAACTCTTCAGCTCCAACCGTTAAGCTTGTTAACTCAATATTGGAAAGAGGTATTGTAGAAAAAGCATCAGACGTCCATATCGAACCACGTGAAGAAGAAATGGTCGTTCGTATAAGAGTTGATGGTAGATTAACTGAGATCTTAAGAATCCCACGTAATCTGCAATCAGCTGTTATTTCAAGATTGAAAGTAATGTCCAATATGAACGTTACGGAAAGAAGAGTACCACAGGATGGTCGTGCCGCTATCAGATCCAATGGTAAAGAGATCGATATGCGTGTCAATACACTTCCTACCATCTATGGTGAAAAGATCGTTATCAGATACTTATGGAGAGATTCTACAACTTTAACAAGATCTGGTATCGGTATTACTGATAAAGATGGTGAAAAGTTTGATCGTATCATCAAGAACTCTTCAGGTCTGATCCTGATCGTTGGTCCTACCGGATCAGGTAAGACATCTACCTTGTATACAATCATTCAGGAACTCAATCAGCCTGATGTCAATATGATTTCTCTGGAAGATCCAGTTGAATATCAGATCGAAGGTGTAACGCAGGTTGCGATCAATGAAAAGATCGGTCTGACCTTTGCCGAATCATTAAGAGCCTGCTTAAGACAGGACCCTGATATCATCTGTGTCGGAGAAATTCGTGATGGTGAAACAGCTGAAATTGCCATGCGTGCAGCTATGACTGGTCACCTTGTTTTATCAACTCTACATACCGAAGATGCTGTAAGTGCAATCGATAGATTAAAAGATATGGGTGTTGAACCATACCTGATCTCCGGATCACTTCGTGGTGTCATCTCACAAAGACTGGTCAGAAAGATCTGTCCTGATTGCCGTAAGGAAATTACCCCAGATCCGGAAACGGCTGATCTTGTCGGTATCAAGGATTACCAGAACTACCACTTCTATAAAGGTGCCGGTTGTCATAAATGTTTCAATTCCGGATACCGTGGCAGACAGGGTGTCTTTGAAATACTTACCCTTAACTCTAAATTAAGAGATGCAATAAATTCTGGTATTCCATCAAGTGAACTGAGAAAAGTCATCAATGAATCAGATTTCACACCGATGATCGTCAATGCCAGAAACCTGGCTACCAGTGGTGTAACAACTCTTGATGAAGTATTATCTGAAGTTGCAACAATAGAATAATATAGGTATTCACTATGAAAACAATTGAAGAAATCGTAACAATAGCCAATGAAAGAAGAGCCAGTGATATCCACATTTCCTGTGGTGTTCCTGTCATGCTCAGAGTTGATGGCGAACTGGAAAAATTAGACGAAGATGTTTTAAGCTACGAAGATTGCGAAAATCTGGGAAAAAGATTAGCCGCAGACAGATTCTCTGAAATCCTGCATTCTGGTGAACTGGACCTTGCGGAATCAATCTCCGGATCACGTGTCCGTATTAACCTCTACAGATCAAAAGGTTCTGTTTCCGCAGCCCTTCGTATCTTACATGATCATATTCCAGAATTAAGTACCTTAGGTTTACCTAAAGTAGTTGCAGAATTCCCAACCTATTCAAAAGGAATCATCCTGGTAACAGGTGAAACCGGATCAGGTAAATCAACAACCATGGCTTCAATTCTCAATGAAATAAATCATACCAGAAGAGAACATATCATCACTCTGGAAGATCCAATTGAATATCTTTACACTGATGATAAATGTCTGATTTCCCAAAGAGAAATCGGAAATGATACTACAAGCTATGCCGAAGGCTTAAGAGCGATCTTAAGAGAAGACCCTGATGTAATCCTTATCGGTGAAATGAGAGACGGAGAGACCATTGAAACTGCTTTAACAGCAGCTGAAACAGGTCACCTTGTCTTTGCGACATTACATACCAATTCCGCTGTTGATTCGGTAGATAGAATTGTTGGTACTTTCCCAGCCGAAAAACAACAGCAGATCCGTATGCAGTTATCGACAACACTTAAAGCTGTTCTTTCACAGCAGCTGTTAGTCAGAAAAGGTGGTAAAGGACGTGCCGCAGCTTGTGAAGCTATGATCGTCACACCAGCCATCAGAAACCAGATCAGAGAAGGTAATACTGCGCAAATGCAATCATCACTTCTAGGAAGTGCTAATATCGGTGCTATAACAATGGATAACTGTCTGATCAATATGGTCAAGACTAATGTAATAGAACCTCAAACAGCTATTGAAGCTGCCAATAATGCTGACTATGTCAAACAGAATGTTGGCGGTGGCAGACCAGCTGGTTTTGATGTCAGGAGATAAACATGACGACCTATAAGTATGTAGCCTATTCACCAGATGGAGCAAAAGT
>CAMNFQ010000070.1 GCA_946537295.1 uncultured Bacillota bacterium | reverse complement strand
GACCTACCGGGTATGAACCGATCGCTCTAGCCAACTAAGCTACCTCGCCATGCGCGAAATATTTCTTCAACAAATGGTCGGGATGGCAGGATTCGAACCTGTGACACCTTGATCCCAAATCAAGTACTCTACCAAGCTGAGCTACATCCCGATACGAAATATTTTATAGAGATTTGGCGCGCCCAGCAAGACTTGAACTCGCAACCTTTTGGTTCGTAGCCAAACACTCTATCCAGTTGAGCTATGGGCGCATACACGCCAATATTCAAAGTGGTGGGGATGGAGGGAGTTGAACCCTCACGGTATTTCTACCAAGGGATTTTAAGTCCCTCGCGTCTACCATTCCGCCACATCCCCGGATTGGAGGTTCCTGCCAGATTCGAACCGGCGATCACAGAGTTGCAGTCTATTGCCTTACCACTTGGCTAAGGAACCATGTAAATATTCCGTGCCTTATAATTCTAACAATATTGATTTAAAAATGCAATAATTAAATTATACAGCTCATTTTATTTTAAACTTATCTTTGATATAATTTTTATATACTGATAATTGGGGGAGTATCCAATGAATTTTTTTGGCGGAAAAAATAAAAGGACAAAATCTAACATAAAACCAAACCTCTCTATTGAAGAACTGGACAGGTTGATAATTGAAAAACAGGCTGAAGTAGAAGCTCTGAAGAAAGAGAATGATGACCTTCAAAGCGAGATAGATGCCAGCAATGAAAACTATCAGGAAAAGATAGCTGTTTTAAATGCGAAACAGGATGCCTTCAGAAGGGACCTGGACAAGAAAAACAAAAAGACCGCTAAAGAACTTCGTAAGCTGGAAGATAAGCAGGAAGAATTCAAATCTCTCTATGAAGAAGATCAGGATGAGATTATCGCCAAGATTGATGCATTAAAGAACAAGAAAAAAGCCCTGATTAAATCAGAAGATAAACTGGAAGCAGAAGTTTTTGATCGCCGAAAGAATAATATTGAAAAACGTCTGAAAGAATTAAGAAACGTCAAGAGAGAAAAGGACAAGGAGTTCAATCTCAAGATGGAAGAGATGAAGAACAATTATGATACTGTTCTCAATTCTCTGAATAAAGAAGCCAGTGAACTGGAAGAAAAGCTGGAAACTGCCAAAAAAGAAGGCAAGGAAAAACTTGATCAGCTGAATAAAGAACTGGCTGATAACGATGAAAAGTATAATGATGCTTTAAGGGCTCTTTCAGATCTGCAAAGTGAAAAAGCCAAGGCTTTAAGAGTTGAAGAAGAAGCCAAGATTGCTGAAAAACGCAGAGAGCTGGAAAGTGTCATCAATGAAGCTAAGTCTCTTCTCAACGTCAAGGAACAGATGGCTAAGAAGCTGAGCAATACTATCTCCAATAATGATGTAGAGTATGCAAAGCTTGAAGAAGATTATGAAAAGGAAAACAACAGACTCTTAAAGGAAAACGAGAATCTGGAAAATGATATCGCTTATAAGAACAGTGAACTTGAAAACGATATCGCTGAGCATAAGAAAGATTTTGAACTCAAGATCAAAGATCTTGAAGCTCTTTTTGCTTTCCTGAACAATGAAGAAAACAGCAGAATCGATAACCTCAAGAACAACATGGGTATCCTTTCTGGTGAACAGATTGAAAAATATAAAGAGTATCTCAGTAAATATGATGAGGATCTCGAAGCTTATCGCCAGAAAAGAGAAGCTGATCTGGAAGTCCTGAATTATAACCTGAATCAGGAAGAACAGCTCTTAAGAAGCCGTAATGAATTCCTGGAAAGCAGAATCAGAAACCGTGAAGAACAGTATCGTCAGAGTGTCGATAAGAGTTCTGATGTTGTAAAAGGTATCAAGGATGAGATCATTGCACAAGGCAATGATAATCAGCAAAGAGTTGATGAACTTTTACAGACGATCGAAGATCGTAAACATGACAATAATTCAAATATTACCGGTAAGAAGGCTGAATATGCTGAACAGTTAAGAGAATACCGTAAAGAATACGAAATCAAACAGAATGAAGCTGATGCTGAAATAGCTGATGCACAAGAAAATGTCAAGAGTATCAACAGCGAGATCGAAGCTATCAATAAGCAGATTCTCGACAGCAATAATGCTTTTGATGCGAAGAAACAGGCACTGGATTCCGCTAATGCTCAGCGTCGCAATGGCATCTCAGCAGAACGCGATAAACTGCTTGAAAAGATGAATGATGTTGATGCCCGCGTAAGGATCAACGAAAACAATAAGATCAAGAATGATAAGGAAATCGTCGCTAAGATCGATGAACTGAAACAGCTTAAGAATTCACTTATCGATAACGAGAATAATGAAGAGATCTCTCGCTTTGATAATAAGAAGGCTGAGATCGAAAAACGTCTTGAACAGTTAAGAGAAACCAGAAGAAATCAGGGTGAAACTTTCAACATCAAGATGGATCAGCTCAAGAGCGATTATGAAGCACTTCTTGATCAGAAGAATGCTGAGATTGAAAATCTGAAGCAGCAACTGAAAGACAATGCGGAAGCTGGAGCAGCTGAAGTCAAAGGTCTTGAAGATTCACTGGCTGAAGTCAATAAGAATTACAACGATCTGCTTAGAAAGCTTTCTTTGGAACACGAAGAAAATCTGGAGATCATTCGTAAAGAAGAAGAGGCTAAGCTTGAAGTAAAACGTGATGAACTTGCTAAGATCAACAGAAACGCTACAGCACTCAATGATCAGAAAGATAGGCAGGTCTATGAGTTTGAAAAGACCAAAAATAAAAATGAAAAGGAATACGATAATACCGTCAAGCTTTATGATGATGAGAATGAACGTCTCTTAAGAGAAAATGAAGCTCTTTCTAATGAACTTGCTGAGAAGGAAGCAAAGCTTGCTCAGGATATCGAAAACAACAAGGTCGTCTATCAAAGAGAAGTTGAAAGTCTTGATAAACTGATTGAATTCCTTTCGGAAGAACAGAATAAGAATGTCAGAAAACTGAAAGAAAATCTGGAAAAGACAAAGGATAATCTGAAAGCCAGATATGACGAATACTTTGCTGAACTTGATCAGAAGTTTGCGGAAGAAAAGAAGCACAGAGATGAAGAACTTGAATTACTGAAATACAATCTTTCGCAAGAAGAGGAACAGCTCAGTGCCCGTAATGAATTCCTTGATTCAAGATTCAGAAAACGTGAAGAACTGTATAAGAAGAATGTTTCTGATACCGAGACTGTGATCAGTGAAGTTGCAGCCGAGTTAGCACAAACCCGCAAGAACTATGCTGATAAGATTGCAGAATTCAACGATCAGATCGAAAAGACCAAGATCGCCAATAATGAAGCTATCCTTGATAAGCAGAAAGAATACGAACAGATTCTGGAAGAGACCAGAAGAGATTATTCTATTGCTTTAGAAGATATCAATGCACAGATTAATATTGCTGATCGCAATATCGGTGATATCAACAGAGATATTCAGCGTATCTTAAAGGATGCTGATAACTACAGTGATGATTATCAGGCAAGAGTCCTTAATCTGAGTAAGGAACATCAGCTTTATCTGAACAATATTGCTGAAAGAAAGGCTGAATTACAGGCCAAGATCAAAGATGTCAATGAAAGAATCAAAGAAAATGATGATTCTTATCATGAGTCTTTGGCAAATATTGAGATCAAGAAGAAAGAAGCTAATGATGATTACAGCAACAAGATCTCTGAAGCCAAGAAAGATTATGATGCCAAGATCAATGAACTTAATGAAAAACAGAAGAGTGATCTTGCCAACGCTGAAGCATTGCACAATGATAAGCTCTTAGAACTTACCAAGAAGTATGAGAAGCTGGCTAAGGAAGCCAATGATTCATATGAGGCAAGAAAGAGCGAATACGAGGAAACTAAGGCTTCTATTGAAACCAAACTTGATTCGATCTATGAAGATACACAAAACAAGATCAACGCTTTACAGGTACAGCGTTCTAACCTGTTAGAATCGATCTCTAAAGTCAAGATCGAGATGGAAGACAAGCAGGTCGAATATGAGAAACAGTTAAGAGAACTCGACCGTGAAAGATCAGAGAAACTCGATCGTATGGCAGAAAAGCAGAAACTCGATCTTGAAAAGATTACTGAAGAATACGAAACTGTTCCGACCAGAAATCTGCAGCAGGTCAGAGAAGAATATGCTGCTAAGCAGAGAGAATTCAACGATAATGCCGCAGCTATCGCTTTAAGAAAGCAACAGATTGATGAAGAAGAAGCAGCTGCTATCAGTAAGAACGAACAGGAAAAGAAACAGGCTGATGCTGAGCTTGAAGAAGCAAACAACGAATACAACAGAGTCAAGGAAGAGGCTGAAGGTCTTGAGAATAATCTTAATCAGGATCTGCAGAAACGTCAGGATGAACTCGAAGAATATCGTGATGCTTTATCTAAACAGCTGCAGGAGATCCGTGATAGAAATGCTGCTGCACTTAGAGAACTGGATATCAAGTTACAGTCTGAATACTCAGAAAAACAGCGTCAGTATAAGGAAAAACAGGATGCGGTTGAAAAAGCTAATGAGGAAAAACTCAAGAATTACCGCGATGAACTTCAGACCAAGCGTGCTTCGCTTGATTCTCTGATCAATGAGATCAACGTCAGAAAAGAAACTACTGAACGTGAGAATTCCAACAGATATAATCTGATTGCTGAAAAGACCAAGGCTATTCAGCTTGAACTGGATAAACTTGTCAGTGAGAACGAGATGAAGCGCAGTGAGCTTAGCGGTTCTTTACAGAATAAGCAACAGCTCATCAATGCCGAACTTGAAAAGATCAGAATCAATAATGATCATATTCTGGAAGAAAAGAAGAATGCTTATCGCAACTACATTGAAGATGTAAACAGAAAATGTGCTGATCTTCGTGATGAAGTTGCTGAACTGGAAAAAGAAAAGACCTTACAGACTACCAAGATCGAAACATATGAGAATGAGAAACGCAATATGATGGCTGATCTTGAAAGAGAGACAAAGGCTTATATTGATGATCTGAAGGATAAGATTGAAGAGATATCTTCTAAACGTGATGAGGTCGAAAGTGCTCATGCGAAACGTGTCGTATTTATCAAGACACAGATCGCATCAACAATGTCAGAATATGATACATTGCTCAGAAGCAGACCAGAGATCATTAACGAGGAAGAAATGTCTGAAAGTGGAAATCTTACCAAGAAGACACAGGAATTCAAGGAAAAGATCAACTCGCTCGACAAGACTCACAATGATATCATTCTGGAGATGTCGAGAATCTGTGATGATACTATCGCCAAGATAAGTGCTGAGATCAATTCAATCGAATTGGAAAAAGAAAACAAGCTCAATTCCTATAAGGATGAGGTCAACAGTATCGCTCAGGCATACAGTGCGATGCTTAACGATGAAAGAGCCAGACAGGATACTTTAACCAAGCAGATAAAAAAGGCTAAGGATGAACAGGATAAGTTCTTACAGAACATCCATAACCAGGAACTTTCTGCTACAGCAGACTTTGAGAAGGAAAAGAAGACGCTTAGTGAGATCCATAAGAAGAATCTCGATGATAGTGCTCTGGAATTCAGGAAAGAGTCTGAAAAACTTAAGAAGGAATTTACTTCACTTGTTGAAAGCAGGAAGTCACTCAATGGTAATCTTTCTGTATTACTTGAGAAGTACAAGACGATCGATGAAGCGATCGCCAAGGAAGAGCTTAAACTCAAATATGATCTCAATGACAAGCTTCTTGACATCAGAAAAGTGCTTGAGAATGAACATTCAGCAAGAAGAGAAAGCCTCAACATGCTGGATATCCTCAACGATGATGACCAGAAACTGTTCAGCTGATTCAATAACTAGCAGGCTTTGCCTGCTTTTTATTTGATGTGATTGAACTATAGGGTTAAAATCAAATTATTAGGGGGGGAATAAATAATGGAAAAAGCTGGCAAGAAAGTTGGCCTGCTGGAAAAACTTGGTTTTATGAGTTTTTCTACCTCGACCAATATCGTTTTCAATTTCAAGAGTACTTACTATAAGTATTTTCTGACAAGTATTCTTCTGATCAATCCGGTAGCGGCTTCAAATATGGCGCTGATCGGTACTATCTGGGATATTCTAAATGATCCATTGATTGGAGTATGGGCTAATAATGTCCGTTTCAAATCCGGTGAAAGAGTCAGACCATGGCTTCTGTATATAGCGATTCCTTATGGTTTGGGCATGGTATTACTTTTTACTGATTTTGGTGTCAGTGAAAAATGGGATATCATTCTAGGACTGGCTGTCTTCTTTTTCTATGAGATCGCCAATACTTTCAGAGGAATTCCATACAATGGCATGGGTGCTTTAGCTTCTTCTGATGATAACGAAAGAAAATCAATCAATGCTTTCCGTTCTCTTGGCGCATGTCTTGGTTCAGGAATTGGAGCTGTAGCGGTACCTATGATCGTCAGAATGTTTGGTGGTCTTAAAGACCATAAAGTAATCAATTCATCAGATTCTCCAGCGATCTTCAGATCTGCACTTTTTATGGGTGTATTGATCGCAATTGGCTGTCTGATCCATTATTATACAACCAAGGAAAGAGTAAAACAGGTATCTGAAAACGAAGAAAAGATCGGTATAGTTGAGACCTACAGGATGCTTTTTAAATGTAAGTCATGGGTAAAAAATATGTTCTACATCATGTGTTATGGTGTATCTACATGTCTGCTTACTTCTTCCATAACCTATTATTGTGCCTATGTTCTGAATGACAGTTCCAAGGCTACACCGATCATGGCGGTATATCTGGTTTTCTCAATAATATTCTCAATCGTTACTCCAAAGATCGATTCACTTTTAGGCAGAAAAAAGACAATGGCACTGGCTGCCCTGAGCCAGGTTGTTTTCAAGATCCCGTTTATTATTGCGCCATATAATATCATCAATGCGTTTATCAATGCAGCAGGAGCTGGTATTGGTTTAACAATGACATTCATTCTGTTTAATACCAATCGTAATGCGATCTCTGACATCGTCGAAATACAGAACAACAGACGTCTTGATACCATGGTTTCAACCGGTGATAATCTGGTATCCAAGATCGCTGAAGCAGCAGTAGATAAACTGTTCCTGGTTGCTTTGGCCGCTGTAGGTTTCTCGGCTCAGCTGGCTGATGAAGGACTTTTACAAAATGTTGCAACACAATCAATGATAAATGCCTTATTAGGTTGGATTCCTGCTGTCGTAGCAATCTTCATGTTCCTGATCTGTCTGACGATCGATACTGATAGCGAATATAAGAAGGCTTTAGCAGAAAGAGAGGCCAACAGATAATGAATCCTCATGCCTATCTGACTGATGAAAATCAGATAAAAGCGGTAGAATCGAT
The DNA here is from genome assembly GCA_946537295.1 of uncultured Bacillota bacterium. Taxonomy (GTDB): domain Bacteria; phylum Bacillota_I; class Bacilli_A; order Erysipelotrichales; family Erysipelotrichaceae; genus Colivicinus. The sequence continues at coordinate 1,117 of CAMNFQ010000070.1, read as the reverse complement.
AAAACGAGTTGATGAAGATGGCTATCTCTATCACATGGATGCCAGATTCGACTATTATCAGATACCTGATGCTTTCAAGACAATAATTGATGCAGGATGTTCAACTTTTGTGACCAAAAATCTGGATGGTGATATCCTGTTTTGTCGTAACTATGATTTTTCTCATTTTTATCATAATGAACGTAAAAATGGCCGTACCGGTATCAATATGATCGTTGAGACAGACAATCCATCAGCGAAATACCGCTCGATCGGTGTAGCTGATGTTTTCTGGATCGATTATCAGAACGGCAATATCATTAGAGGCGTTGCTGACGACGGCAAGACTGATCTTTCTGGCTTTATCCTTGCTCCACACATCTGTATGGATGGAATGAATGAACAGGGCTTGGCAATTTCGATTCTGGCTTTAGGAGTCAAGGCCGACTGGAAACAGATCGATAAGGCAACTTATGACGAAAAACTGAATGTCAACAAATCAAATCTTGTACTTGAGAGACAAGGGGAAGAACCGGATCCATACTGGTTTAAAGTTCAATATGGATCAGTCTGTGAAAATAGTGCAGATCACAAATATTGGATAGCTGATATGGAATGGATACAGACGAAAAAACCTGGTAAACCTACTTATCTGCATCCAATCATGATGAGACTTGTTCTGGATAACTGCGCAAATGTCGATGAGGCATTACAGTTTATGGATAATTGCAATGTTAAAGGGGTAATGCCGGGTGCAGATTACCATATCATGGTGGCTGATAAGACAGGCAAATCCCGCCTGGTTGAATGGATTGATGGTGAAATGATCGCAACCGATATCAATCATGCTACAAATCATTATGTAGCCAAACAAGATCATTTCTTTCCTTTGGGATGCGGACGTGATGAGATAATCAAAGCCGCTCTGTTTAGAACAGCAAAAGCCGGTATGAGACAAGATTTTGTCGAGAATCTGCTGAAGCTTGTCATACAGGATCCAAGCAATAAAACCGATTCAGGTAAAACGCAATATACCTGTATCTATAATCTCAACAAGAAGACAGTTAAGATTTTCTCCTATGGCGATATGAGTAAATCATATGAATATGAACTGAAGTAAAAAAATCGGATGAATTAT
>CAMNFQ010000069.1 GCA_946537295.1 uncultured Bacillota bacterium | reverse complement strand
AAACACTATTATGATACTTTTCTATTCAAACAGATTATCTGTATAAATCCGCTAATTCTATATGTTTTATCTTATCAGTCTCTTCAGTCGCAAAACCGGATCTGGAAAAGAATACATACCTGTAACAATCTAGACCCGTCTTTTTAACCTGGTCGATCTCTTCATCGATTATTTCTTTTGAGATCTTTCTTTTCCTGAATTTTACCTCATAAAAAACATTACCGTTCTCATCTCTGCTGACGACATCAAACTCACCATTGCTGTGACTTTGCGGGTCATCGTAATAATACTTACCAATCTTCTCGATCACCGGTACGATGTTCCCCAAGAGATTCTGTCTGATCAGATACTGTCTGCAAATCTCTTCGAATTTCTGTGGAACATAACGTTCTTCAAAATCAGTACCGATATATCTGTCATAGAAAACTTCCGGATCCATGATCTTCAGCTGTGATGAATATCTGAAAATATATCTGTAATAGAAAAACGAAAGGTTATCACTGATATAATAACCAGCTTTCTTTCTGTTGTTTTCATCATTAATCGGAACTCTTTTTTCAACCACTTCCATCCTGATCAGTTTCTCAAGCACATCAACAAGTGTCGGCCCGCTTGATACATGAGACTGAGAAAGGATATCACTGTATTTTGAAAACCCTTTGGATAATGCCTCGATCACTTCGTTGGCATTGACCATTTTAGAAATCTCGGCATTCAGATACATGGACACCTCGTTCTCCAAACGGGCTTCTGGCGAAGCAATCAGATCGATGATATTTTCTTTTACTGTTTTTTTGTCATCAATAAGTCGGTTATAATAAGGAATCCCGCCAAATACCGAATAGATCCTGACCTTATCCTCAGCAGAAAAATTCGGATAAAACAAAGCTGATTCATAATAATCCATCTGTTTGAGATCAATAGTCAGATCAACTCTGCCGAATAAAGGATTGGAATTCTCCAATAAGGACCTCATAATATCAACATAGGAACCAAGAATAATCAGTTTCAGTTTTGAGCTCTCCTTGTACCTGTCGACAAGTGACTGAATGATACTGTCGAGTCCTTTGACATTTTCCCTGAGATATGGATATTCATCCAGAACAAAAACGATGTTTTCCTCTCTTGATAGAGAAAACACATAATTCATAACTTCATCAATCGATCTGTATCCTAATTTAGGTAATCCAAATGCTTCTGAAATGATGTCGCAGATACTATAAACGTTGTTTTCTTCACTCACTTGTTTACATTCATAATAGATGCTTCTGATCCCGGAATTTTTCAGTGCCTGCTTAACAAGTTCGCTTTTTCCTACTCTTCTTCTTCCGTATATCAAAATCATCCTCATTTCATCTGAAGACAGTTCTTTCTTTAATCGGCCAATTTCTTTTGTACGTCCATGAAATATCATTTTATTCGGTTCCATCCGACTCGGTTTCTTTCGAGTTAATTATATTTTATTATATTTTTCTTTCATTGTCCAATTTTATTCGGTTTCAACCGAGTCGGTATAAACCGAGTTAATTGTCTATTTACGAAAATCAAAAATGAAGACCTGAATTAAAAAATATCGTGTAATCTTATACACGATATGAATTTTCTTCTATTAAATTGTTTTATCTGATAAACAAGAGACCGGCAATGATGCCACCGATAAAGCCGCCCGCATGTCCTGGCAGAGAAACTCCCGGCATGAAACTGATGATGATATTAGGAACGATCATCCTTCCTACCAGATAAAGATCACTGCTGTCCCATTGTCCGTCGTCTTTATAGAGAAGTACGGCAAAATAGCCCAGGATCCCGAAAACAACTCCTGAAAAACCGACGGTATAGCCATTGGAGAAAAATGTCACAGACAGTCCTGACAACAACATCGACAACAAGATCGCATAGGAATAACTTTTCTTCCCTGTTTTGAGTTCACAATAGGAACCGACGTTGATGAAAGAAATGAGATTGGCTACAATGTGCTGCAGATTGGCATGCATCAAAGCTCCCGTTACGATCCGGTATATCTGACCACTTCTGACAGCAGAAGGAAGCAAGGCAAACCTTTCGATCGTCACGATCCCCAGGATCTGCAGAATGAAGACGATCACACAGACAACGCTCCAGATAATCGTTATGCTTATATTTCTATTATTTCTCATTTACAACCTTACCCGTGAGATGTTCGATCTTCATTCTGAACATCAGTGTATTCTTTAATGATCTGTCTATCTCATCCTGAATGTATTCTTCATCATTAGTGAACTTATGACACAGTTTGCGACAGATCCTTTCGATCACATTCTGATCATCGATGAATTCGATCCTTCCAAAAGCGATCACACTTCTGATATTTAAGGCCCAATCACCTTCCTTTAAGAAACCTTCATCCATGACACAGAATGATGCCTTATCGTTTTGTCTCATCATCTCGACTTTGTAGCCGATCTTACCGGAATGAAAATAAAGATATCCGTCTTCATCATTGTAGAAATGATTTATCGGAAGTCCATACGGGTAACCGTCTTCACCATTTACTGATAAGACTCCTCTTAACTGTTTCTTCAGTATTTCGATGCACTCATCTTTACTGATGACCTGTTTGATTCTTGTGATATTTCTAAACATATTATTTCCTTTTCAGAAGAAAAAACAGTCACATAATCGATTATGACTACGTGACTGTTTAGCGAAACTAGTTCTTGGAATCTACGATCGCTTCAATAGAAGCTTCGATTCCTTTGACTACATCATCAATCGATAATGATGGAGTTTCTTTCTTGTTCATGACCTGCTCATGCAGGAAAGGAACATGCATGAATCCACCGATGGTATTTGGGAATTCTTTGGCGATATGGTAGAGAGTTCCATACATCAGGTGATTACATACATATGTGCCGGCAGTATTTGATACTGCAGCAGGAACATTTGCCTTCTTCATATACTCAACCATCTTTTTGATAGGTAAAGTTGAGAAGTAGGCAGCAGGTCCATCTGCGAAAACTGGCTGATCGACCGGCTGATTTCCTTCATTATCAGGAATACGGCCATCGTCACAGTTGATCGCAACTCTTTCAGGAGTGATCTCGTATCTACCACCAGCCTGTCCAATCAGCAATACGACATCAGGATTTTCTTTCTTCATTGCCTGATAGACTGTTTCAATTGCTTTTCCGAAAACTACCGGAACGTAGCATTTAACAACATCAGCTCCTTTGATGTTTTCCTTAACCATCCTTACAGCTTCCTGTGCAGGGTTAAGTGATTCACCACCGAAAGGTTCAAAACCAGTAAGTAATACTTTCATAACTTCTCCTTTAAATTAGAATGCTAAAGTATACAGTAAGACAACGTGGATCAGTAACATTGCGATTGCAAATGGAATCTGAGACTTGATTACTGAATACTTGTTCTTAGTTTCAAGTAAGGCAGCTGGAACGATGTTGAAGTTTGCAGCCATTGGAGTACATAATGTACCACAATATGCAGCTGTAAGACCTAAAGCACCAACTACGATTGGGTTAGCACCATTATTGATAAGGAATGGAACACCAACACCGACCATGATTACTGAGAAAGCAGCGAAACCATTACCCATGATCATTGTGAACAGAGCCATACCTAAGCAATATACGAAGCAAGCGATCAGGATGTTGTTTTCAGGAACGATCATTGATACGTAGTATGAAATAGCTTCACCAACACCAGCAGCAGTGAACAGAGCACCTAACGCAGAAAGTAACTGAGGAAGGATACCTGTTGTATTAACGTTATCCATAAGTCTTGCGCCATCAACAGCAGCATACTTAGGAGCACATTTAGTAAGTAAGATAGCAACACATAAAGCAACCATACCTGAAAGACCGATAGCGTTGTTTGCAGTCAGCCAGCTGAAGGCAGGAACTTTAGAGCCGATAGTAGCACCTACGACTGCAACTAAAGCGATACAGCCAGCAGGGATAAAGATCTTATATCCAAATTTATCAGCATTAGCTCTGACTTCTTTTGGATCTGGTACATCATTCTTAGTCTGAACGACACCACCAATAGCTGTTAAGACTGCCATGATAACGATAGCAGCACCAACTAACCATTTAGGTACCCATGGACCACAGATGAATGTGAATGCAAGTAAGAACCAGAATGCAGCAGTTGTGATCTTCTTTGAACAACCGTCATCCTTTAAAGCTTTAACACCAACCAGGACAAATACTAAACCGATGATCGTGTAGAATACTTCACCTAAAATCTGAGCAGCAGTCATTATTTGTTACCTCCTTTGTTAGCTTTATCAAGTTGTTTGTCTAACCAGATGTTTCTGATTACACCTAAAACCATGGAAATAACAGCAACAGGAATTGACCATTTAGCTACTTCCAGAGCGATAGCACCTGTTTCACCTAAACCTAATGTTTCAGATAAGAAACCGGCGATCAGCAGAGTTCCTGATGAACCCATGAAGCAGTTCTGAGCAAAGAAGTTACCATAGTTTTCAGCACCAGCAGCACCACCTCTGATGATGTCCTGCATCTCGTCATTGATCTCACCATACTTGGCAACAGCAGCACCTTCTGCCATTGGAACAACGACTGGACGGACGAACTGAGGATGTCCACCTAATCTGATAGAGAATGCTGAAGCAAGTGTTCTGATTGCTTCATAAACGATAATAACTCTTCCGGCAGTTGCAGATTTGATACTACGGATAAAGTCGATAGCTTTTTCCTTAAGACCATATCTTTCACAAATACCGATGGCAGGTAATGTCAGAACAAATAATGTAGCTGTTCTCTGTGATACGAATGAATTACCTAAAGTTGTAAGGATATCCATTATGCTCATACCACCAACAAGACCAGTAACAATACCAGCCAATACTACTGTTGCGATAGTATCAAACTTGAGAACCAAGCCTACTACAACAATAGCTACACCTATTAATCTAATAAGCATATATATTTTCCCCCTTTTTACCTAACTATAATTATAGTCAATCAAATCTTTTATGTAAATGTTTTCCACTTAATGAAAATTTTTACATCATTCAATGATATTTCCTTTATCTATTTCGAAACAACATTCAAACACATGCGTCATAATTGTTTCAGTTTCCTTGCGATCTTTTCCTGTCATCGCCATCAGTTCATCGATCTTCCAGATATGTTTTTTCATCAGTTTTTGCGGATAGATCCTTAACTGATCAAGCAGATCTTTGAACAGATATGCCAACATGATCAAAGGAATACATACCAAGACTCTCCACAAGACAAAATTGATCTCAAATTTACCATTGTGAATAAAAATCAGATACATTATTGCCATCATCAGTAGAGATAAAATAACGGAATAAAAGATAATATCAAACCTTGGACTCTTATACTGAATGATCTTGATCGGCTTTGAAAAATCATACTTCATTAATTTTCTTTTCATTTTATTTATGACCCCTGTTATAGTATGATTTTAACATAGAAAGAAGGCATATATGATTAACATAGACACTGGCGTGTCCATCATCCTGCATGACTGGCTCAACGTCAAAAGAGATGAAATGATCCACTTTATAACTGATGAAACACATCTAAGAGAAGCTGATGCGGTAAGAAAGTGGGCATATGGTGCAGACGCCAATCTTAAGGTTACAATCTTAAATTCACAACTTGTCCAGAAAGGTGATGTCATTGAAAACATGGCCGACATCTTTTCTAAGGAAGACATCATTATCGGGGCAACTGACTTTTCCTTTATAACAACAAACGCCATCAGAACGGCCGTAAAAAAAGGCGCAAGATTTCTGTCTTTGCCTCTATCGTGCAGTGATGGTACATCACTATTAGAAAATGATTTTATCCAGATGAATCCCCGGACTACCCAAAGAGATGCCAGAAGGCTTATCTCCGGCATGAAGAACGGTAAGCTGGTTCATATCACTACCGCAAAAGGAACTGACCTCTACTTTGATATCGAAGGCAGAAAACCGGGATATTTCAATGGAAAGGCTGATCGCAAAGGCCTGATCGGTTCATCATCATTCGAAGTATTTGTCGCTCCAAATGAAGACGAGACCAGAGGAGTATTATATCTTGATGCCTCATTTGGCTACATTGGCCTTGTGGAAAACACTGTCAAGATCGTCTTTGAAAACGGCAGGATCAAATCAGCTCATTCCAAAGGAAATGACGCCACTAAACTGATGAACTATATCGAATCATTCAATTCCCAAAATATGTATAAACCGGGAGAACTTGGTATTGGTCTAAACCGTATCTCAAAAACCAGAGGTGTCTCATACATTGAAGATGAATCGGCCTTCCATACCTTCCATATCGGAATGGGCCGTAACTTCGGCCTGGGTGGAAAACAGGATGCTGCCGGACACTTCGATATCGTCACCAATAATCCGACTATTTCCGTTGATGGAAAGACCATCATGAAAGATGGAGAAATCGTTTAAAATCTCACTTCAGGTGAGATTTTTTATTTCTTGTTCTATATGTAATGTCATCTAATAGTGATGATTGTCCCATGATGAAATCAAGATAAGTTATATCTGTTGCCATAGTTTTTCTCCTTGTTTGCAATCCGACAGTAACTTGACAGCTATAATACCTCGTGTTACGATGTATTCCATAAGAGGAGGCATTCAATGGACATTCAGTTAAAACGTGGTCTTCTGGATGTGTGTGTGCTTGCGGCTATCAAGAACGAAGATTCCTATGGCTATAAGATCATCAAGGATATGAAGCCATACCTTGAACTATCGGAGTCAACATTGTATACGATACTCAAACGTCTGGAAACAGCAGATATGCTGAAAGTCAGAAGTGTTGAGCACAATGGCAGATTAAGAAAGTACTACCACATTACTAGTGCAGGACTAAAACGTATTAATGATTTTCGTGAAGAATGGAAAGAGATGGTATCCATCTATCAGTTTGTAAGCAGGGAGGATGATTCAAATGAGTAAACAGGAATTTCTGAATCAGCTTGAAAGAAGATTAGCCGGACTACCGGCAGAAGATATTGATGAACGTTTAAACTTCTACAGTGAGATGATCGATGATCGGATGGAAGAAGGATTGAGCGAAGAAGAAGCAGTTAATGAGATTGGACCAATTGACACTGTTGTCTCCCAGATTCTTTCGGAAACACCATTCCCTATCATCGTCAGAGAAAAGATCAGATCAAAGAGATCATTCGAGACCTGGGAAATCGTTTTACTGGTACTTGGTTTTCCATTGTGGTTCTCCTTGCTTGTGGCAGCTGCTTCACTTGTCTTCTCGGTATTTGTAGTTATCTGGTCACTGGCCTTTTCCATGTGGGCTGTAACATTCTCTTTTGCGATAAGTGTGATCGTAGCGGTGCTTGGCGGTATCGTTGAAATCTTCCGCTTCGAAGGCTGGCGTGGAGTTGCTTATATCAGTATCGGCTTTATCATGGCTGGCTTTTCAATCCTGATGTTTATTGCCTCGATCTATATGAGTAAGGCAGCAATATTGCTCAGCAAGAAATTCTGGATAAAGATCAAATCATTCTTTGTTGGAGGAGAAAACGCATGAAAAAAGAGACAATTAAAAAACTGCTTCTCATAGCAATATCACTGATTGTGATCGGTTCAATTTCCTTGTTCATATCACTGGCTATAAACAGTTGGGATTACAATAAAATAACCACCACAAGCTATAAGAACGATTCTTTTAACATCAGTGAACCATTTGATAAGATCAGTATTGATAGTGATACTTCTGATATTGAATTCATTCGTGCTCAGGACATCAATTGTACAGTTGATTTCTATCAGCCAGCAAATGCAGATTATTCAACTTACGTCAGTAACAATACCCTCTATATTTCAGCCGCAGACAGCAAAAGTCTATTTGATCACATCTCATTTATTTCTAATGAAACTGCTAAGATAAAAATCTATCTGCCAAACAGTTTCTATACATCATTACAAATTAGTGATGCGACTGGCGATATTATGATTCCTAAATCATTTTCATTCGATAGTATCGATATCAGTACATCTACCGGCGATGTGAGTGATAACGCTTCTGCCAAAACTATCAGCATAAATAATCAGACTGGTGAAACATCACTCAATAATGTCTTAGCTGATCAGATCGATCTTACCTGTTCAACAGGAGACACGACCCTTATTGATGTAACATCAGACTATATAAACTCAAGCGGCTCAACTGGTGATCTTGATCTTATCAATGTAAACGCAACAAAAACCATTAAAGCTGAAAGAAGTACCGGTGATATCACGTTAAGTAACAGTGATGCCAATGAACTGTATCTTGAAACCAGTACAGGCTCTGTTTCCGGCTCATTGCTATCAGGAAAAACCTTTGTGACATCAAGCAGCACTGGTGATATCGATGTTCCATCATCAACTGGTGGAAAGTGTGAAATCAAGACAAGCACTGGTGATATAACAATCACCATCAGATAAGTTAATCTTCAATATAAAGATGCGCGTGAAAAATTCCCATTCATTATACTTTTCAGGTATGCTTTGCTTCCCATAACCGAATGAAAACATTGGAGTTCTCAGCAAAACTCAGGCCATTA
>CAMNFQ010000068.1 GCA_946537295.1 uncultured Bacillota bacterium | reverse complement strand
ATCTGATATAGTGTGAATATGATTGATTTAAAATTATATACATCCATTACATATTCCAGCATTTCCTTAGTATAAATCTGTGGAATTATTCTATCCAAAACCTCAGGATTAACCGCTTTGGCATAATCAACAATTTGAGAAAATTCTTTATATACACTTAATTCATCAGAATATTTTGTATCAGTGATGATATAAATATCGGGATATTCATTTAAAAGATTTACAATATCCATATAATCAAATGGCGTGTAATCGGTAAATAATGGTGTATTCTTGAATACTTCATACGAATATTCAACATCGCTATTTTCGTTATTTGTTATATAACGCCACCATTCTTCATCATGACAACAAATTGTTTTGTTATCATTCGTCAGATCAAAATCAACTTCAAACACTCTATGGCCTAAATCATAATTGTAATTAAATGCTTCTAATGAATTGGTATATGTCTTTGTGCCTTTCGCACCAAAAGCATGAGCAACATATTTGTGACCCTTGATCCATGAATAATCAAAATCGTATTGTTTGATATTTTCAGTAACGATCTTATCGATTTCAGTTACCTTATCTCTAAGATAATGATATTTATCCATCGCAAAACGAAAACCCTTATATGTTCCAAAACCCAATATTCCTAAGATTAATATAGTAACTATTACAATAATGCTTTTCTTTTTCATATCATTCTTCCAATATAAAATCTTTTCTATTATATCACCATCAGTTATCTGGCTATAACATGGTAAAAGAAAAATCCTGTTTCCAGGATCTCATCTATATTCAAAGTTTGCGTTGCAATCTTCAAGGTTTGGAGCTGTTTTATCTTTTTCAGAAAGGACTGGTTCTATGCCGTTAAGTAATGTTCCCCAATCAACATTTATTGTTGGATCATCATATCTGATTCCACCCTCTGATTCCTTGTTGTAAAGAGCATCACATTTATATTGGAACTCTACATCATCAGTAAGGGTAAGGAATCCATGAGCCATTCCTTTTGGCAGATAGAACATTCTCTTGTTTTCACTGCTAAGTTCACAACTGACCCATTTGCCATAGGTAGGTGAACCTTTTCTGATATCAACAGCTACATCTATTACAGTGCCCTTAGTACATCTTACTAATTTAGCTTGTGAATAAGGTGCTCTTTGATAATGTAGTCCTCGCAAGGTTCCTTTTTGAGCACTGTATGACATATTATCTTGTACAAAGACCGTATCTATTCCCATTTCATGGAATTTGGCTTCATTGTATGTTTCCATGAACCAGCCACGATTGTCACCATAACAGTCTGATTCAATGATATATACACCTTGAATTTCTGTTTCAATCTTTTTCATTATTCTGATCTGCCTTCCGCAACTGCTTTCAGATGTTCACCATAAGGTGATTTGCCATAACGTTTAGCACTTTCCATCAGTTCTTTCTTAGTGATCCAGCCATATTTATAAGCTATCTCTTCCGGAGCTGAGATGACGATATTCTGTCTCTTGGAAATGATCTGTACATAATTGGCTGCTTCAACAAGTGAATCCATTGTACCAGTATCTAACCAGGCATAGCCTCTGCCCAACAACTGTACATCAAGTTTTTTCTTCTTAAGATACATATCATTTAAGGTAGTAATTTCTAGTTCTCCTCTGGCAGATGGTACAACATTCTTAGCCATTTTTGATACACCAGCAGGATAGAAATATAAACCAGTTATACAGAATTCAGATTTAGGATTCTTTGGTTTTTCTTCAACAGAGATAACTCTTCCTTTTTTATCGAATTCAACGATACCAAATCTTTCCGGATCATTGACGTGATATCCAAATATTGTCGCTCTTTTTTTAGTTTCAGCATTTTCAACTGCACTTTTAAGAACGTGACTAAAGCCATCACCAAAGAAGATATTGTCACCAAGCACCATAGCACAGGCTTCTTTGCCAATAAACTTTTCACCAAGAATAAATGCCTGAGCAAGTCCATCCGGTGAAGGTTGAACACAATACGATAGTTTCACACCATATTGTGAACCATCTCCTAAAAGCTCTTTAAATCTTGGTGTATCTGATGGTGTAGAAATAACAAGAATATCTTTAATTCCTGCAAGCATCAGTGTACTTAATGGATAATAGATCATCGGTTTATCATAAACAGGAAGAAGCTGTTTAGATGTAACCATTGTAAGTGGGTAGAGTCTTGTACCAGCCCCACCAGCCAGAATAATACCTTTCATAATAATTAATCCCTCGCGTAAATTATATCATTATATGTTTCTTAATATCCTATATCCCGATATTGTCTGATAAGATCGGCAATACTCTTGTCATTTTTGTCTGATACCGGATTCTCAGAATCAATGATTTCACTTAAGGCTCTTATATCTTCTTCATCACATTTTTTAAGATACGTATCAGCTAAGATCAGCCATTCTTCTAATGAAAGAATATATGAATTATCGATTTTAAAGAATCTCAGATAATCATCAAAGAATCTTTCTATTCCTTTTAAGATATCATCGTAACGTTGTTTTCTTTCTCTTTTCTGTTCATATTCATATACAGGTGTTCCATCCTCGTTAACTCCACAGATTGGTCTTTCAAACGAAGTAATAATGAATTCACTCATCTTTACCGGAAGATTATCTCTCATTCCCAGTAATCTATCTGAATAGGTTATGTGATTAAGATCCTTTTCAGCAAAGTTTCCGGCATAGAAACCAGCCTTTACTTTATCTTTCAGATAGAACATCGCACCAGATTGCGAAGTATAGTTTCCGGAAAACATATCAACAGTTGCGATATTGTTTTTGCCTTTAGTTAGTGATTCGAGGTGTTTTTTCAAATTATTGCTTTGAGTTAAAGACCAATCATCAATCATTTTTTTATTTGTTTCATAGTCTTTTGTATCATCTCCAGAAATAATCATATCTGGATGATGAACTTTTGCGACCTTTAATATCTTACTGATGTCAGTTTCGATCTTATTGTCAATTGCACCAGAAATGATTGCAGCTCTGGACAGATAAGCATATTGGGAATCAATATTGTAATTATCTTTAAAATATTCTTCGTATAACTCTTTTAGGATATAACCATCTCGGGAAACAAAGAGTAACTGATCAATACTATTTTTATTAGCTTCTTTACAGATGAAATTTAAATATCCTAAAGCCAAAGGCCCACCAAGAAGATATCCGAGATATTCAAAAAATTGATGCTGACCAGCTGAAAGATATTCACTTACCAGTGACAGATATATCGAAGCAGAAAGAGTGTTACTGGTATTAAGAAAAGTATTCAGATATGCATATCTCTTATCACTTAAGATGTAATCAACAATCTTGGGAGTCTGATATGCTTCAAAGCCGCTGTTTATTGCTTCAGAATAATCGCTTATATAATTATCACCAAAATGGATAAAATCTGTTTCCTTGGCTTTTTCCTGTTCAGCTACATATTTAAACAGTTTACCTGAACCTTTTGTTTTATCGTGATCACAAGAGACATATATCTGATCCATCTCATAGTTATTAGACTTAAGGATTTCTTTTATAACCGTTTCTGGAAGATACATATCTGATACAGCAATAATCCTTTTCCCAAGTTCCTTGGCTTTTTCATATAATGGTCTGATCAAAGGATTGGTATGACACTCATTAATTTCTAATTCGATTTCTATATCTTTCAATGATTTGCAGTTATCAGGTATGAAAGAATATATCTCATCTATGTTAACTTCTTTATTCAATTGTTTCCGAGCTGTGCTTTCAGCGTTTTTTCTTGCATCAGAAAAACCAGCACATTGATAACTATCTTCGATATAATCGAACAGCTGTTCAGCTTTTATATATGGTCTGATCACTAATGTATCAAACACATCAAAACTGACTATCTTTTTATCAGCGATCTTCTGATAGTATTCATCATATGGTATTTCAATTCTTTCAGCCTGATAATTTCCTGATGCAAAAGCAGCAGGCACAAATGGTCTTCTTCCTTCGTTCTTTCCAAAGGCTTCATAATGAAGAAGAGGATTGATTCCTTGAATATCAGGATTATTGATCAGATAATCTTTAGTACTAAACCTTTCTGATGGATCATAATCAAGAGTCCAGCCCTGCTCCAGATAATGCTTTGCAGGGTCATCATTTATCTGATATTTGTTTTTATACCATTCAGCATCAAAATATGCAGATCTTTCAATGATTGCTTTAGGATTTAATTTGAATAACAGTTTATCGATAAAACTCATATAATAAGAAATTCCTTTTTCGGATCATTATATTTTTCTATAAAGTGTTTCTTCAATTCTTCATTTTCGCAGATTACGACATCTGCTTTTTCATAGAAGACTTTTTCAATATCAGCAGTTATTTTTTCCGTATGGAAGTTTGATGCTTCATGATATTCCTCTGGAATCATTCCATGAGTATCCCAATACACTTTTACTTCCGGAAGATCAAAGAGTCTATACATATCGTTTGAGATCTTGTCTCTCATAAATCTGATAACACTATGAATAAGACAATTCTTGCAACTTCTGATTATTTCCAGAACTTCTTCACTTTGTAAGATATCAAAACTGTTACAGATTATTGTGGCATGTCTATCATCAATAAAATCTACTTTCAGGTGTTCAGCAATTCTGTCTTCTCCTGAAAAATAGATTCTGAAATAATCATCCAATTTTTCATCAACTGTTTTAACTCTCTGGTTGTATCTGTTATCAGAATCATCAAACATCGGTGCAATAATAAACATCGTTTTCTGTGTACTTATTATCTGTTTCAGTTTTTCTTTATTAGTTCTGTCTTTATTGGCTTCCTTTTTATCATCGATCTTTTTACCGATCTTTTTCATAAACCAGGCTGGGAAATTCATTCCCTGTTCCTTAACTTTTCTGAATACTCTTTTAAAGAAGATAATGAATTTCGCAAATTCAAGTCCACCTATTTGTGATTTTGGAGCTTGTACATAATCATTTGTTATCTTGTTGAAATAGTCTTCTGCAAGAATATCCAGAGCATATATCTCATTAGCTTCTTTTAAACATTCAGCAGATATTGCTTTTCTTAACTTTTCATTTTCGATCAGTTCACTGATCGCATTAACCCATTCTTCAGTTGTGTTGTTTACTAACAAACCATTTTCTCTATCTCTTATACCATAGATGTATGGTTCACAATTTGTATAGATTCCCGCTATGCCAAAAGAAGCATATTCAACGTATTTATTAAAATATTTGCAACGGTGAAATTCAGTTAATGGCATTGGTGCCAGACCAATATCCCAATTGCATTTAGCCATGTAGGCTGTATAAGCATCATAGCCATCCTGATATGGCAGATGTTTTAAACCAAGTTTATCAACAAAATCAGGTTTAGCACCCATGATCTCAATCTCAATCGAATCACCATACTTATCTACGATTTGTGTAATAGCATCTTCTAGTATCTCGTTTAGATCCTGAGCTCTATCAATTGATCCCGCAAAGCCAATTTTTACTTTCTCATTGTCTTCCTTCTTGTTGATCCTGTTTAGCGATGGTTCAGCAATATTAAAACAATATTTGAAATTCTTGCCATACTTTTCTAACAGCACTGGTGAAGGCGTAAGAAAAGTGTCACAGTTGGACATTATGGTTCTGATATTGTGCTGTGTTGAAGGAAGAAGATAATATGGAGCGCTGCTTAAATAAGATGGAACATTAAGCAGATCATCATCCATTACATATATAAGCTTCTTGCCTGCCTTCTTAGCCATTTTGGAAACATAGGCATCAATATCCGAATCAGAACGCAAGAAAACAATAATGTCAGCCCAATCGACATTTCTTGAATTAATAAAGTGAGAAATTGAAAATTTATAATTCAGTTTTCCCTGTTTTTCCAGGTATTCAAGCTGACAATGTCCACATAATAAAACAGAGGGAATGAAGGTTGTTGAAACTACCAGTACGTTCATTATCCTTTTATTCCCTGTGCTTTCTTGTATTCAGCACATACTTCATCAGTATCACCAAACATTACAACTTTTCCATGATCCAGCCAGATGACTTTATCACACATTTCTTCAATCTTTTCCAGATCATGAGAAACAAACAGAACCGTAGCACCACCAGACATCAGTTCCTTCATTCTGTTGAAAGACTTTTCCTGGAAGGCAACATCACCTACCGCCAGGATCTCATCAACGATCAGTATTTCAGGTTGAACAACTGAAGCGATTGAGAAAGCAAGTCTGGCCATCATACCGGAAGAATAATTTCTGATTGGCATATCGATAAAGTCTCTGATTTCCGCAAAATCAACTATTTCATCATATTTAGATTCAAGATATTCCTTTGAATATCCTAAAATTGCGCCGTTAAGATAAATGTTTTCTTTACCTGTCAGTTCAAGGTCAAAACCAGCTCCAAGCTCCAGCATCGGTACGATGTTTCCATAAGTTCTGATTGTTCCACTGGTTGGCTTAAGAATACCGGAGATCAGTTTTAATGTGGTGGATTTACCAGCACCATTCTTACCAATAAGTCCAAGTGTCTTACCTTTTTCCAGATCAAAAGTAACATCATCCAAGGCCAGAAATTCATTGAATTTAAGTTTTCCCTTAACAGCAGTAGTAAATACTTCCTTCAAAGAATTAAGAGGCTCATCTGACATTCTGAATTTCATTGTTACATTTCTAACTTCGATCATATTTTTAGTCATGATGCACCTCTACAGATATAACGCAAATTTATCTTGCGTCTTTTTGAATGTGTATGCTCCGATCAGAAGCGAAATTGCCGCAAACAGGAAACAGAATATATATGCTCTTGGCTCAGGAGAAACACCACTGATAAGACAGGTTCTCGCATTACCAATAAAGTGATACAAAGGATTGAATCTTACAATAAAACGATACTTTTCCGGAATGATTTCAGCCGGATAAAAGATCGGTGTCGCGTACATCCAGATCTGTGTTAATACTGTCCAAAGGAACTGTATATCTCTAAAGAAAACCATCAGAGCTGATAAGAATAAACCAATTCCTAATGAGAATACAACCAGACAAGCCAGGAAATAGAAGAACAATAAAGCCTGTGGCTTTATAGCAACTCCTAATACCAGACAAGCCAGTGTCAATGGAACTAGAGAAATAGCCAAGTTGACAGATGACGAAATCGTTCTGGCTAATGGGAAGATATACTTTGGTATATATACCTTGGTAATAAGTCTGGCATTGCCACTGATAGATGACAGACACATCGTCGTACATTCGTTAAAGAAACTGAAGCAGACAACACCACTTAACAGATATACCGGATAATTCTGGGTATCAGCTTTAAAGAATGTTGAAAATACCAGGAACTGTACGGTCATCGTTAATAATGGATTAAGGAAACTCCAGAAAATGCCCAATATGGACCTTTTATATTTTGATTTGAAGTCTCTGATAACAAGTTGGGAAATAAGGAACTTATATCGATAGATCGCTCCAATTGCTGCAACGATATGATTTGCTCGTCCTCTCAGATATTTCTTATATGAGATATAGAAAACTGTCGCAAGTATTAGTCCAATTGTTCCTACTGCGTACCAATAATACTTTGAGAAAGGATTTTCATCAAAGCCACTCATCGAGAAACAAAGAGTTCCAACTGTTTCTTTGGAATTAAATCTGACAGTCGAGCCTTCCACACCTTCTCTCATCATTACCGCAAGGCCATTATTCTTGCCAGATGTAGAAGAGATCCTAAGAGTTAAGGTCTTACCCTGAAGTCCTGTTAATGGTTCTTCTGGTGTCAGATATACTCTACTTTGTTCAGGAATATCTTTAAGTTTTATCTTTCTGGTAATCAGCAAATCTTTTCCATCATATAGAGAAATAGTTACTGAACCATTTCCTTCTCGATAGAATTTAGTAAATACTATTGCCAACTGTTCAATATTTTCAATCTTATTTTCAAAATCCTGAGTAATAAGCGAACCACTAATTATCTCTTTTGTGACTGTATTTGCTTCAGGCATCAGGATATTGTTATCAGATGGTTTATATTTGATCTGATCACCACCTAAAAAATAAAAAGACACAACAAGAGCTGTGTATATCGCAACTATGGCAATAAATACATTTTTCAGATTCTTTCTGGTCATATTATTCAGTTACCGAAAAACATAAAGTACCATCAATAGTCTTGTTTCCAAATTTGAATGTGGTCTTTACATCCTTCGACATCATTATTTTCATTCCGGTATCTTCTTTTTCAGCACAATAGATCCTTAGTTTTAAAGTCTTCCCTTTCATTCCTGTAAGTTTGCTTGCAGGTTCGACATATGTACGGTGCTGATCTTCGATCTTGGCAACATTGACAGAGTTAGAAGCAAGAACAGTATTGCCTTCAAGTAATTCAATTACCATATGAACACCTTCAAGATATCTGTCTCTGGCAAAGACGATTCCTACTTTGCTGATGTCATCAGTTGAACTGACAAATTCCTGTTCTATAACAGTTGATCTTTTGATTTCTGCTGTAAGATCAGTAGCTTCTGGCATAACTGTCATATCGGTTCTAGAGGAACTTCCTGAACCGGATCCTTTAAAAATATTGCCACCAAACATAAATAATACTGCAGCGACAATGAAAATAGCTGTAACAATAATAACAATCTTCTGTGTTTTAGAATTTTTCATACGTTTAATATTATACCAACTTTAGATAT
>CAMNFQ010000067.1 GCA_946537295.1 uncultured Bacillota bacterium | reverse complement strand
GGACTGAAAATCCGTGTGTCGCCAGTTCAATTCTGGCCGGAACCACCATCTTAAAAGAAAAGTGTCCTAGCGACACTTTTTTGTTATATCTATATATTATTGATCAGATGTTTCACTTTCCATCTCTTCAACTGTCTCCTGATCCTTTTTCTCATCTTCCTTCTTTGTTTCTTCCCATGGACAGGCAGATGTATAGGCGTTTCCTGAAATATCCTCAAAGTAATAACAGTCTTTTCGATCTGAAAGATAGCTCGATCTGATATCAAAATAGTTGTCCAGGATATCTAAACCAAAGACTGAAGTAAAGATATAGTTCCCATCCTGCATGATCAGTTCAACATTCTGATATTTCAGATCAGGATAGTTATGGATCTCCGAGATCTCATCAATCATCTTCTGATCACACTTATCAAGATTCTTTTCCAGTCGGATCAGATCCTCTCCTGCAAAACCTACAATAAGTGGAACCTTACTGATAAGCGCAAGATTTTCCTTATCAAGAGATATCTTTTCATCCTTATTGGTAAGTAAGAAGATATTCTCTGCTTCCAACACATACCCGACGATCTTTTTCTCGATGATATTTATCTGAACCACGCGATGATCAAGAAGTTCTACTTTAGCTTCTTCGATCAGAGGATTTTCTTTTACTCTTTTCTCTACAAGTATAGGCATCGTAAACAGATATTTGGATCTGTCGCTAAGACCACTGCTTGTGATAACAGAACTTTTATCAAGATGATTATTGCCTGTTACCGTAATACGATAGATATTAGAAAAATCAGACAGGAAATAAAACAGTGCAACGATCAGCAATGATAAAAATACGCTTAACAGAAAATAGAGATTCTTGGCTTTTTCATAAGCAGTCAATTTCTTTCTGTTTCGGCGTATATTGAAAAGCGTATTTCTGTCTAAAAGTTTCTTTTTGTCTTCTAACAATTGAATTTCTCGACTTCCATCAGCAATTTGATGTTATATTTTTCTTTAACCTTATCCTGAATCTTATATACGATATCAAGGTAATCTTCTGCATTTCCATTACCCGTATTGATAATAAAGTTGGAATGCTTATCTGAAACACAGACATCATTCTTACAGAAACCGCGATAGCCGACACCATCAATCAGTTTCCAGGCAAAATTATCTTCCGGATTTCTGAAACATGAACCAGCACTTGGATATTCCAGAGGCTGTGTTTCCTTTCTTCTTCTTAATCTGTCGGCCATCAGATCTTCGATCTCTTCACTTGGCTTATTGGTAAGTCTTAGCTTTGCGCCAACCACGATCCAGTGGGGATGATCATGAAGAATGGAATGACGATAAGAAAATTGCATATCTTCATTGTTCAGCCAGATGATCTCATCATCTTTAAGGATCTGAACTTCTTTAACGATATCAGACATTGATCCCTTGTATGCTCCGGCATTCATATATACCAGACCACCGATACATCCCGGAATGCCTGAAGCAAATTCCAGACAGCTTAAGCCCTGTTTTGCCAGAGCCATTGCCAAGGTAGGAGCCATGACACCTGCTTCAGCATACACTTCATCATTTCTGATCTCATAGGAATTAAGTTTTTTTAAACAGATGACAACTCCATCATACGATCCTGATCCACAGACGAGATTTGATCCGTTTCCGATCATCTTGTATGGGATCCTGTTCCCACGCAGAAAAGCAATGATGCTCTTGAGACCATCTATACTTTCAGGTAGGACAAAATGAGCGATCTTTCCACCCATTTTTAATGTTGTCAGATCGCTGAACTTTTTATCATCATGGTATTCACCATGTTGTTGCAGAAATTCTTTTATCATATTTTTTCTATAGCATCTATGATATCATCCAGAACATTGGGATTACCCATCTTTCTGGCGTTTTGTGAAAGAGTCTTCAATCTTTCTTCATCATTTATAACATTATTGATCGTATCGTTCAACCTTGAAGCATTAAGATCCTTTTCTTCTATCATGATAGCAGCATCCTTATCTACAAGGGCTTTTCCATTATAATACTGATGATTGTTAGGAACAAATGGTGAAGGAATCAGAATCGAAGGAATTCCGACAGCACTGATCTCACTTAGTGTTGTTGCACCAGCTCTGGATACAAGAAGCGTGGAATTTTTCATTACTGCTGCTCCATCAATCCTTTCGAAGATCTTCAGATAATCATTCTGTTTAACTTCACTCAGGATCTTTTCATAATGAGCCTTGCCGGTCGCGAAAATGACCTGGTATGAACCATCCAGCATCTTGAAGTATTCTAACAGTACCTTATCAACACTGGCCGAACCAAGTGAACCCATAAAGATGACAACGGTCTTCTTATCAGGATCAAGACCAAGATCTTTTAAGACATTAGAGTCTTTCTCAAGATGATAGGCTTTAGATGATTGAGGATTACCTAGTATTTTAATATTAGGATTTTCAAACTGACTCAAGACTTCATCATAGCAACCGATGATCAGATCAACTTTCTTATCCAGCATACGATTTGCCCTGCCGACAAAAGAATTCTGTTCATGAATAACCGTCTTGATCTTTAAGGAAATAGCTGCCTCCATGACTGGCACAGAGATATAGTTTCCAAAACCGATCGCCAGATCATATCCTTTTAAGATTCTCTTACACTCAAAATATGCCTTAGCTATTGAGAGAAGACTTTTGATCTTCTGTAATATTCCACCCCTGGTCGTATAGACATCCAGTCCGATATATTCAAATCCCTTTTCCGGAATGACTTCCTTTTCCATACGATCATTGGAACCGATAAATGTGATACTGTGTCCTTTTTCTTTTAATGCTTCTGCCAGAGCAAGCGCAGGATAGATATGACCTCCTGATCCTCCGGCAACCATAATAATTTTCATACCTACTTATTCTATCATTAAACAAAAAAGGTGACTATAGCAGTTCACCTTCTTCATTCTTCTCTTCAAATTTGAACAGATCAGCCAGTTTTCTTGTCAGTAGCGGATTGATTATCAGCAACAGGATCATATACATAATAAAGTGTCCCCAGAATCCTTGTGAGATAAAATCCAGCAGAGGATCAAAGACAAAAAATTCGACTGCTGTCAAACCCAGGAATATGCCCATGCATATTCCGACATAAGCAAATGCTTTCTTGCCCATCAGAACAATACCTTATTATGTAAGACCTTACCAAGAATCTTTATCTCATCAAGTGAGAATCTGCGATCCGGATAATTCTTGTTTGCCGCTTTAAGTGTAAGAGAGTTCTTACCAAACTGTGCCCTTTTGATCGTTACTTCATTATTATCAAGCAGAAATACTCCTATATCCTTATTATCAAGATAGTTCTGTTTTCTGACATATACGATATCACCATCGCCGATTCTAAGATCAATCATTGAATCGCCTTTTACTTTCAGATAGAAGTATTCTCCCGGACCGTATTCGTTGTTGTTGCAATACTCAAAGCCATAGATATCTTCGTTGGCGTAAAGATTATAGCCCGCCTTTACTTCTCCAATGATCGGAACAGCGACTTTTTCACTTCTGAGGTTGAGATTAAGCAAATGATCAACATCGACATCAAAGATCTCTGCAATCCTGTTGAGCGTATTGACACGGGGGAAAGCTGTACCATCCTCCCACTTCTGAACAGTTGTAAATGATTTATAGCCAAGCATTTCAGCCAGTTTATCCTGTGACATTTTATTGCTGTAGCGCAGATAACGCAGATTGTCTTTGAATTCCATTTTTTTTGTCCTCCTATACTATTCTAATATACGCTTGATTTTTATTCAAGTTTATATTGAACTTGATGATTTTTCAAGTATAATGAAATTGTCTGGAGATTATAATAATGATCAGAAAATATGTAGATGTCATCTGTCTCAATGACAAGTCTGGAAATGTTAAACCTTTATGCATCATCTGGGATGGAAAAAAGAAATATGAAATAACCAGGGTCAAGGAAGTCTGCCGGCGTTCTTCTTTAAAACAAGGCGGAACCGGAACAAGATTCACCTGCCTTTTCAAGAGTAATCAGATCAGGCATTTGAACTATGATCGGGGCAAGTGGTTTGTCGAAATGTATGAAAACATTGTCTAAGATATTACTGTGCTATAATGTTTCAAACAAGAGGTGCAAACAATGAATGAACTATATGATGTGATTATTATTGGCGGAGGCCCAGCCGGACTAACAGCTGCTATCTACGCTTCAAGAGCTAATCTCAAAGTACTGATTATTGAAGCTGCAGTCAATGGCGGAAAACTGTCAAAAACCTATGAAATAGAAAACTATCCGGGAATCAAATCAATCTCCGGACTTGAACTGGCAACTCAGCTTACTGAACATTCACAGCAGTTTGGTGCCAAACTCATCAGTGGTGAAGTAATGAGAATCGATAATACGGATGAAGGTAAAAACGTTGTTCTTAAAAACGATGATGTCTATTCAGCCAAAGCTGTGATCGTAGCTACCGGTACAAAAGAAAAGACTCTGGCTCTGGAACATGCTGATGAATTCACTGGCAGAGGAATCTCCTATTGTGCAGTATGTGATGGCTTCTTCTATCGCAACAAGAATGTCGCTATAATCGGTGGCGGAAACTCCGCTTTGGAAGAATCTCTCTATCTTGCTTCCCTGGCAGCTAAAGTCACAATCATCATCAGAAGAGATGAATTCAGAGCTGATGCCAGTGTTGTTGACAAGGTCAAGGCAAACGAAAAGATCGAGATCATCACTAAGCATTTACCTGAATCACTGGTAATTGAAAATGATCGTATCGTCGGCTTAAATATTAAAGATGTCGATAGTGGAGAAATCAGCAAAGTCGATTGTAACGGTATCTTCCCTTATATCGGTGCTGATCCATGTACTGACTTCCTTGATGCTTCAATTCTTGATGAAAGAGGCTATATCATCGCTAATAATGATATGTCCACAGCAATCCCGGGAATCTATGCTGCAGGCGATTGTATCAAGAAGGATTTGAGACAAGTAGTTACTGCTTGTAACGATGGCGCAATTGCAGCAAACAGTATCATTAAATCACTGAAATAATGTTTGTCCTAACAAACAATTATGTAATGTGTAATTGTGTTATGATGAAATTATGAAAAAAGAAGAAACAATACAGAATTACCTTGAAGCAATCTACATTATCTCCTTAAAAAAAGATAAAGTAAGAGCGATCGACATTGTCAACTACCTGAATTATTCCCGTCCAACTGTTTCGATCGCACTAAAACATCTGGAAATAGATGGATACATTACCGCAAAAGACAATATCATCAAATTGAGCGATACAGGTAAAGAAATAGCTCTAACGATGTATGAGAGACATGAACACATCGCCAAGATCCTGATGAAGCTTGGGGTAGATGAAAAGACAGCTTATGAAGATTCCTGCCTGATTGAACACGATCTGTCAGCCGAATCATTCGCAGCTATCAAAAAAGCAACAGAAAATTATATCTAAAGAAAAAAGGAATCATGTGGTGACCTCACAAAGTTGGACTTAATTATTTATTTGAAATTGAGATAGGGACTGTTGTCTAAACTGTATAGGCGACGGTCCTTTTCTTTTGATGTTTATTCTCTCTGTATTGTAATAAGTTTTATATTCTTCCATTCTTCTAATAGTTCTTCCTTAGTTTTCTTATCATAATTTTGAAAGATTCAGAAAAAGAGCGATGCTTATAAGCCGATATAAAAAGATCTAGATGATAAATCCAGATCTTCCCATGTTGTATTTTATAGATTATGACACTCTTTTATTCAATCCCACGTATCCCACGCCAGATTTTAGAGTCCCTTAGAGATTATAATGTTTCACCATTTGATTCAATGACTTTTTTATACCAGAAGAAACTATCTTTTTTCTTTCTTGATAGATCGCCTGAGCCATCATCATATTTATTCACATAAACAAAACCATATCGTTTAGCCATTTCACCAGTTGAAGCGCTAACCACATCAATCCAACCCCATGGTGTATAGCCCATTAAATCAACGCCATCTTCTACAGCCTCTTTCATCTGCTCGATGTGCTGTTTTAGATAATCGATACGATATGAATCATGAATACTACCATCTTCTTCAAGTTTGTCATAAGCTCCTAAACCATTTTCGACAACCATTACAGGTAATTGATAACGATCATATATTTCATTTAATGACCATCTTAGTCCTTGTGGATCAATTTGCCAACCCCAATCAGATGTTTTTAGATATGGATTAGAAACACCGGTTATAATGTTTCCTTTTGATTTGCGATTTAATTCAGGATCGCAACTCATACAAGAACTCATGTAATAACTAAATGTATAGAAATCAATCGTTCCTTGTCTTAGTATTTCATCATCGTTTGCTTCTTTTTTGATGTTGATATTCTTCTCTTTGAAATAACGTTCAATATAAGAAGGATAATAACCTCTTGCTTGTACATCAGAACAGAACCAGTTCATAATACGCATTTGTTTTTGTGCAGCTAAGATATCATCAGGATTGCATGAATAAGGATATGTAGCCGCGAAGATAGACATATTGCCCATCTTAAATTGAGGATAATTGTCATGCGCATATTTTATTACTAAAGCACTAGCGATAAATTGATGATGAAGAGCTTGGAAACGTACTTCTGGCTCATCTGGTACTTTATTGATTGGACCATCATAACCTTTAATTGTGCCGGTTGATAGCACAGCACCCATAGGCATTGTGCCAGAATTGATTTCATTGAATGTTAGCCAATACTTAACTTTATCTTTATATCTTTCAAAAATAGTCTTGCAATAACATACATAACAATCAATTACTTCTCTTGAATACCAACCATTGTATTTTTCTACTAACGCATAAGGAAGTTCATAGTGAGAGATTGTTACTAATGGTTCAATATTGTATTTTTTTAATTCAGCAAAGACTTCATCATAAAAAGCTAAACCTTTTTCATTTGGTGTTTCTTCCATGCCTGTTGGATAAATTCTTGTCCAATTAATAGACATACGGAAAACCTTAAAGCCCATTTCTGCAGCTAAAGCAATATCTTCTTTGTAATGATGATAGAAATCAGTCGCCTCTCTAGAAGGATATAAAGTATTATCTTCAAAATTCACTGTAACTCTTTTAGGACTGGTATATGAACCATTTGTACAATGATCAGGTACAGATGCGCCTTTACCGTCTAAGTCCCATGCACCTTCATATTGATTGGCAGCTGTTGCACCACCCCATAAAAAATCTTTTCTAAGCATTTTATCTCCTACATATATTTTTCAAGAGTTTTTCTAACAGCACCAACAGCTTGTAGTTCTTCGTTTAAATAACCTACAACCTTATCAGCTAAATTATACTTTTCTAAATCAACACCAAATATCTTATCATTTTTAAGTATTGATAAGATATCTTGCTTATTGACTGTATCACCCAATTTATATTTAGACATGATAGGCCTTAATTCTTCTAGCATTGGATCTGATGGTATTTCAAATTCTTCACCTTTATCATTAATACCAGTTAAAAATCTTAACCATCCCGCAAATACTAGAGGAATATAAGTTAACTTAGAAATATCTTCATTTCTATTTAGATAAGCTTTTAAAGTTTCACCAAATCTTACAGGAAGTTTTTGTGAAGTATCCATAGCGATTCTTTGTGGTGCATCTGGCATATATGGATTAGGTAAACGATCATTAATTACTGTATCAATGAATTCTTTTGGATTAAGGATTTTTGGATCTACTACTACAGGTAAACCTTCATCATAGCCAATATGTTTAGCTAATTTATTTAATACTTCATCAGACATTTCTTCACAAATTAGATGATGATCTAATAGACAACCATAAACGGCTAAAGAAGTATGAACTGGATTTAAACAAGTTCCAACCTTCATCTTTTCAACCTTATCAACTGTTTGTCTATCAGTATAGATAATGCCACCCTTTTCCCAAGCGGGTCTACCATTAGTGAACTTATCTTCAATAACTAAGTATTGAGTTTCTTCAGCATTGACGAAACAATTCATATAATGGTTTATATCTAATTCTTTTACTTCTTCAACACCATCATCTTCTAGAATCTTAGCTATTTTTATATTTGGTCTAGGAGTAATCTTATCAATCATAGCGATTGGGAAAGATACTTTTTCTTCAATGTAATTCAAGAAACTCTCGTCATTATATCTTTTAGCGAAGAATACAATTGCTTTCTTTAAAACGTCACCATTATGTGAACAGTTATCATGAGATGATAATGTGATAGGATAGCCACCATTTAAGTAACGATGATGTAATAAAGCTGTAACTTTAGCCATAAACGCTTCATTAGTGTCGCTTTCAGATACAACATAGCCTTTTTCAGTAACAGTAAATGAAGCTACTTTCAAAGATGGTTTTTCAAAGATTTCTTCTAATCTTTCAGTATCTTCAATCTTTAATGATTCAGCAATTGAACCAACAACTCTTTTTGAAATGTCACCATTACCTTTTAAAGTAACAGCGATATGCAGATTATCAAACTTTCTGAAATAATCATCGATTGCCACAGAATCTCTTCCACCTACCGCAGTAATGCCTTTGGTAAGTATTCCCTGATCTAATAACTTATCACAATATACAGCTTGAAAGGCTCTAAATAAGTTGCCTACGCCAAAGTGTACCCATTCAGGATTTTCTTTAGTTTCTTTAATCATCTTCTCTCTATCATAAGAGAATACTTCATAACCTTTAGAAAGCCACTTTTCTTTTTCGCCTACAACATTTACTAGCTTCATTATCTATTCCCCTTTTCTATCGCTTCCCATAAGCCACAGATATAGGCTGCACCCAAGGCTCTATCATATAAGCCATAACCGGGCATTGCCACCTCATCCCAGATCATTCGACCGTGATCCGGACGGATCGGTCCTTCAAAACCGATATCATATAAGGCTTTGACGATCTCATACATATCAAAGTTACCATCTTCAGATAGGTGGGCA
>CAMNFQ010000066.1 GCA_946537295.1 uncultured Bacillota bacterium | reverse complement strand
ACAATCTGGTGTGTTAACCAACTTCACCACGTCCGCCATGTGCCTTATTATTCTATCATAAGTCATAAAATCTTTTCAATGATAGAATAGTTATATGCTTATTATAAAAGGAATTGAATTTGAAGTTGAAATAACTCATAAAAGAATAAAAAATCTGTATCTGCGTTTAAAAGATAATAAGATAATCGCCAGTGCTCCACTCCTGATGGCTGATCATGAAGTATATCGTTTTATTGAACAGAAACGTGATTGGATATACAGGACATATGATTATATGCAATATAAGAAAAGGATCACCAACATGTATAAGGGAGGAGACTTTTTCTATATCTATAATGTTCCATATCGGCTGGTAAGAAGCATAGGAAAAAAGAATATCACCATTTCACAAAACTGTATATTTCTCAGCTATAAAGACGATTCTGATGATGCGATCAGATATCTATATAAATATCTGGATAAGCATCTGTTGAATAAAGCACAGGAGTATCTGGAAAAATATTTACACTTTCTCAGGGATTATGGTTACTATCTGACTCCTGTTGTCAAAGCGAGGATCATGACTTCAAAATGGGGTGTTTGTTATACGAGAAAGAATCAGATAAATATCTCTTCATATCTGATTCATTATCCTTTGGAATGTCTGGAATATATTATGGTTCACGAGATGACACATTTTATTATTCCTAATCATTCAAAAAGATTTTATGATATTGTGGCTAAAAATATGCCTGATTATAAAAGGGCGAATGATCTATTAAAACAATGAAAATTATTTCATGATGTAAATACTTGAAACGCTTACATTTTGAATGTAAAATTAGATTAGCAAAAGGAAATGTTTAATAATATGGGAACACTTAATGTAAGGGAGAATACTATCTTAGGGGGTAAAAATACTTTACCTGTGTTTTGCATAAATTAAACTTTTGAAGTGGACGTATAATAGCGTTCACTTTTTATTATTAGTTTGATAAGGAGGCTATAATAATGGATCAAACATTAAATGATGCGCTTTTAGCAGCATGCAGTACAGGAAATCTGGACGAAGTTAATAAGCTTATAGAACAGGGAGCTGATGTCAACTGTAAAAACGGTGATGGACGTACAGGTCTGATGAGAGCAGCAAAAAGAGGATATGAAGATATTGTAAAGAGACTTATTGAATGTGGCGTTGATGTCAGAGCGAGAGACAAGAATAATGATACTGCTCTGATGGGAGCTGCAAAACATGGTTATGCGATCATCTGTAAACTGTTGATCGATGCCGGAAGTGAAGTCAATTCTCATGACAATAACGGCAGAACTGCTCTGATGAGAGCGGCATTCCAGGGCGAACTTTCCGTAGTTGAAACATTGGTTGAAGCAGGGGCTGAACTTGATGCGATCGACAACAAAGGAAGAACTGCTCTGATGGAATCAGTAACCGGATTTAAGGTAGATGTAATTCATTATCTGCTGGCTAAAGGCGCTGATGTAAATAAGAAGGATAATGAAGGTTGCACATGTCTGATGCGTGCAAGCTATGGTGGATATAACGATCTGGCAATCTATCTGCTTAACAGGGGCGCAGATAAGAGTGTCAAGGATAATGCGGGAAGAACAGCTTTGCAATATGTTCGTAACGCAGACAATGAAGAACTGCTTAATGTATTGAAATAGAAGGGGAAGAAAGTATGAAAGAGTATTCGGCAAAAGACATTCGTAATGTCGTATTACTGGGCCATTCTGGTTCAGGTAAAACTGCTTTAGTTGAGTCTGCATTATTCCAGACTAAAGCTATTGACCGTATGGGCAAGACTACTGACGGTACAGCTGCCATGGATTTCGATCCTGAAGAAGCTAAAAGAGGTGTTTCCGTCTATACTGCTATCGGTCCGGTAGAATGGAAGAATGTAAAGATCAATTTTATTGATACTCCGGGATATCTGGATTATGAGGGAGAAAAAGTATCCGGTGCTGCTGCATCAGATCTGGCTGTCGTAGTTGTTTCCGCAAAAGACGGTATTGAATCAGGTACCGAAAATGCTGTTAAACTATGCAAGAAAAATGAGATTCCAGTAGTTTTCTTCATCAACAAGATCGATGATGAAAATGCTGACTTTGAAAAGACATTAAATGAACTGAGAGATAAATTCGGTTCTTCTGTTGTTCCATTTGAAATTCCAGTTATGGAAGGTCATAAGATGACCGGTTCCAACAAGGTCCTGGCTGATCCATTTAATTCACACTATGATCAGATCACTGAAGCAATCGCTTCAGCTGATGATGCTCTGATGGAAAAATTCTTCGAAGGTGAAGCATTCACTCCTGAAGAAATCGCTAAAGGTCTTAAACTTGCGCTTAAGTCAGGTGATGTCAAACCGGTATTTGCAGGAAGTGCTACCAATTGTGCAGGCGTAGCTGAACTGATGGATTTCATCAAAGAAAACTGCCCTGTATATATCGACTATGGTACGATCACCGACAAGGAAGGCACACAGCTTAAGACTGATGATTCAGAAGCCTTCTCAGCTTTAGTTTTCAAGACAGTTGTCGATGCCTTTGTTGGTAAGATCTCATATGTCAAGGTAATGTCAGGAACACTTACTGCTAGTACTGCTTTATATAACTCTAAAAAGGATCAGCCTGAAAAGGCCGGTGGTTTATTCATCATGTCAGGCAAGCAGCAGTTACCAGTTACAAAGCTTTCCTGTGGTGATATCGGTGCTTTAACTAAACTGATGGTCACAGAAACAAATGATACACTGTGTACTAAGGAAAAGAAAGTCCTCTTCAATGATATTGAATATCCTCGTCCAATGCTGGGTGTTGCGGTATCACCAAAGACAAAAGATGATGAAGATAAGATGTCAGATGCTTTAAAGAAAGTCCTGATCGAAGATAAATCACTTAATTTTGTCAGAAATGCTGAAACAGGTGAACAGGTCTTATATGCTGTAGGTGATCAGCAGATCGATGTTGTAGTTAATAAGCTCAAGACCAGATATAAAGTAGAAATCGCTTTGAAAGAACCTAAGGTTCAGTATCGTGAAACAATCAAAGGAAAATCTGAAGTTCAGGGTAAATACAAGAAACAGAACGGTGGTGCCGGTCAGTATGGTGATGTCTGGATAAGATTTGAACCAAATCCTGATTCTGAAGAAATGGTCTTCGCTGAAGAAGTATTCGGCGGTGCTGTACCAAAGAACTACTTCCCATCTGTAGAAGCAGGTTTGAGAAGCTGTATGGCTAAGGGTCCTTTAGCCGGATGTAAGGTCGTTAATGTTAAAGCAACATTATATGATGGATCATACCATCCAGTAGATTCAAAACCTAACTCATTTGAAGCTGCTGCAAGACTTGCCTTCAAGGCTGGTATTCCAAAGGCTAATCCAATTCTTCTTGAACCTATCGGAAAAGTTACCGTTATCTGTCCTGAAGAATATACCGGTGATATCATTGGTGATTTCAACAAGAGACGTGGTATGATCATGGATACAGGTTCAGCTGAACCAGGTGAAGCCAAGATCGATGCCGAAGTTCCAATGGCAGAAATGTTGAAATACGCAACAGAACTTCGTTCTATGACAAAGGGTAGAGGTACATATGTAATCGATTTCGACAGATATGAACCAGCTCCACAGAACGTTACAGAAAAAGTTGTTGCTGCAACTGCTGCTGAAAGAAAAGACGAAGAAGAAGATTAGTTTCTACTTCACTTCAGATAAACTAAAGGCCAGGATAAGATCCTGGCCTTGTTTATTTATGATAATCTGAATAAATTTAATTCATGGTTGCAGCTTGCAATGTTACATTGAGAGTAATTTCTTTATCATTTCTTAACAGTGTAACGGTTACAGTATCACCAATGTTTTTGCTATCGAGAACTTTTGATAGATCAGCATAGGAATTGATTTGCGTATCATCGACCTTAGTGATGATATCATTTACTTCCATACCGGCTTTATCAGCACCACTGCCTTCAGTTATTCCGGTTACGATAACACCGGAAGTAACATAGTATGATGAATTCTTGGCAACCCTGATACCTAAGGAAGCACGATCCTTAACATAGCCGTTTGCGATAAGTTCATTGACGATGTTTATTACCGTATTTGATGGAATAGCATAACCCATACCTTCAATAGAAGTAGTGGACATCTGTGATGATTTCTTGGCATTTACGATACCAACCAGATTGCCATCGATATCAAACAGACCACCACCGGAATTACCGGCATTTACAGCAGCATTAGTCTGGATAACAGTCATATAGACATCGTTGATGTAGATCTCTTTTTCCAGAGCTGATACGATACCATTCGAACATGAGATACCTAAGCCCAGAGGATTACCGATCGCTATGACATCCTGACCAAGCATCAGTGATGATGAATCTACAAATGAAGCATATGGCAGATTATTGGCATCGATCTTCAAGACAGCCAGATCGGTCCTTGAATCATATCCGATCACTTTTGCACCATATGTTTCACCATTATAGGCTTTTACTTCAATACTTTTTTCATCAGTCAGACCTTCAATTACATGAGCGTTAGTTACGATATAACCATCTGATGAGAAGATTACACCTGAACCAGCTGATGTACTGGTGGTAGTACCACCAAAGAAGAAATAGGATGATGATGTTGATGTTTCAACCGTACATTTGATTTCTACTACCGTGTTATAGGCTTTTTCGATTGCTTTAGTGAAATCTGATTTTTCAACATTGGTATATTCTACTTCATTAACAACTACTGTTCCTGAACTAGGAGTATTTGATCTGTTATAGTAGGACATTACTCCGAATGTTCCGAGTCCTGATCCCAGTAAGGCAACCAGAAATATAACTAAAATATGTTTAAAGTTCATTTTCATTTTTCCTCACCTCATGTATTATATTAAGACCTCAATGTGAACTTAAACTGAACTTTCTATTTAGAGGCAAAAATTATATAATGGCATATATGAACAAAAAAGAACATCGCATATCCAAAAAGTATGCAAAACGCAAGTTTTCGCTGGTTGGATTGCTGTTGATACTATATGTTTTATTTACGCTTTTAATACCGTTTTTTCTTTTGATGTACATGAAAGAAGTAAACTCTAGTGTATTGAAAGATCCTATTCTTTATTATGGAATTTACTTTATCATTCTGCTGTTTGGTACATTGCTTCCTTTCTTTATGATGAGGAAGGCTGCCAGAATACCGATCAAAAAGATCAGCCGTAATTTCTCTGCGACTTTCAATGATCTGTTTGTTCAGACGATCGTTGCTTTTACCGTCTGTATAGCTTTGACATATGTATCAAATATCCTCTTCAGTTATATCGGCTTAGAAGGTAAACTTATTTCCAGTATCGGTTTAAGCTATGATTCAGTAAATCTGACGCATCCTTTATATGTATTCATGCTGATAGGAGTAACACCATTATTGGAAGAGTATGCTTTCAGAGGTGTACTGCTACAGACATTGGCCAGATATGGCAAGAGCTTTGGCTTATATGCCTCAGCCTTTATTTTTGCCCTGGCTCATATGAATTTTGCGGAAATGATCCCAGCCTTTGCCATGGGTATTCTTTTCGGTAAGACAGCCTTGAGATATAAAAGTATCAGGCCAACTATCATTTCTCATATGCTTTTTAATGCTCTGATCTTTATCTTATATGTCGTTCCTAGTTACATAGCTCAATACATGGCTTATGTCTTAGTAGCTATTATTCTGTTTGCGGCATATCTGATCTTGTCAGGTCGTTATGAAAGAATCAGGATACAGAAACTGCGTTCTCATCAGCTTACCAGTATGGTCTTCTATAGCAGACCAACGGTTGTTATTGCGATCTTACTGATGATCCTTGATTCTTTACTGTTTGTATTCTTTAAATAATATGATTCAGGACATCTATCCTCATATACTATATAATTCCTATTCTTTAAAAGAAGAAGCCAAAGACCAGGATGTGATCATTTTCTATGATGCAGGAAAAATACTGCTGAAGATTGAAGATGGTCATCTTTTATTTCCTGTATATAATGAAACATCACTTGATAGAAATGAACTGATATATCTTTTCAAGATCGATGAGGTATCTTTCTTTTTGAGTTTCAGTAAGAATTATCCACAGGGTTTTACATTTTATTCGCTATCGGAAATCCGAAAACATGATCCTGAACCAAGAGAATATGTCTATGGAGTTTATACTGCCTATCATCTGTCAAACTGGTATGAAACAAACAGGTATTGCGGCAAATGCGGTAATCCCAATCAGCTCGATGAAACAGAAAGAGCGATGTATTGTCCAGTATGTAAAAGGAAAGAATATCCGCGAATCAATCCGGCTGTCATCGTCGGTATAAAGAATAAAGATAAGCTTCTTATCACCAAATATCGAAACGGTTTTTCTCAAAGTGCTTTGGTTGCGGGTTTTACGGAAATCGGTGAGACATTAGAAGAAACCGTACAAAGAGAAGTTGAAGAAGAGACAGGACTGAAGGTTAAAAATATCAGATATTATAAATCACAGCCATGGGGAACAGCTGCTGATATATTGGCAGGATTTTATTGCGAAGTTGATGGTGATGACATGATCAGAATGGACGAAAATGAACTCAAATACGCTTCCTGGGTAAAAAGAGAGGATATAGAACTTCAGGATACTGATTATTCTTTGACCAATGAAATGATGAAGAGGTTTAAAGAGGGGATCGAATAATTGTATAATTTAATTACGAACAAAATTGCCACAAAACATGATTGTTCGTAGAGAATATTGGGAGGAAGAAAAGATGAAAAAACTACTTACATTACTTCTATCATTACTTATGATCGTTTCTCTGGCAGGATGTGCCAAAAAAAAGAGTGTAACTGTCAAAGTTACTGACCAGGGTGGTAATAACTTTGTCGTCGCAACAGAAACAGATGCTAAAAACCTGAAAGAACTTCTTGAAGAAGTTGGTAATGACGACAATGTGATCAAAGAAATCACTAATGGTGCTGTAGCTATTCCGGATGCTGAAACTGATTATTGGAAACTGACAGTCAATGGAAACGAAACAACTGGTGCACTTGATACTATTACTGTTAATGACGGTGATGTATATGAAATCGTCTATACAGAAGTTGAAGTTGCTGAACAACCTGCTGAACAATTAGCTGGCGGATGGCAGACTTGGGAAACATTCAATGAACTGCTTACAGATGAAGAAACCGAAATCTTCAATAAAGCTATGGAAGGTTTAGTTGGTGTTGGCTATAATCCTATCAGAGTTCTGGCTACTCAGCTGGTCAATGGTACAAACTATGCTTATCTTGCTCAGGGTACAACAATTACTGCTGTTCCTGTAACAGATTACTACATCGTAGTTGTCTATAAGGATATGAACGGTAATGCTGAACTTAAGGCTATCAATAAGCTGGAAGTTCCAGATCTGATGACTAAAGAAAATGCTGATGGTGATATGGTTGGTGCATGGACTGTTCAGGATACTGGCAAAGCAGGCATGTTCACTGATGAAAACGCTCAGGCTACATTTGATGCAGTTACAGGCGATCTGGTTGGTGTATTATACAATCCTATTCAGTTACTGGCTACTCAGGTCGTTAACGGTACAAACTATATGGGCTTAGCTTTAGGAAAGACTGCTGATGCTGAAGCTACAGTTAACCTCTATGTAGTAACATGGTATGCTGATCTCCAGGGTAATGCAACATTAACTGATATCAAGATTTTAGATCTTAACTACTACACTGCAGGTGAATAGTTACAAAAGAAAATGATCTTTATAGGCGTGTCTGATTGATACGCCTTTTTTATTTAGGGGTTTCTTCACTTATAATTAAATCAAGAATAGAATAGGGAAAATTAAAGAAGATGAAATACAGAATAAATCGAAAGACAAACGACAGGATTTCTGAAATCGGACTAGGTTCAGCCTACATATTTGAGGCAGGTTTTAAAGAAGCTGTCAAAATTCTAAAAAAGGCATATGAGGGTGGTATCAACTACTATGATCTGGCAACAGGACACGGTGATAGTTTCCCGATCTATGGAGAAGCATTTCATGAAGTGAGAGAGAATATCTTCTACCAGATCCATTTTGGAGCTGATTATACCAAGGGAGAGTATGGATGGACTCTTGATCTTGAGACGATCAAAAAATCTGTAGAAAAGATGCTGCAAGAGCTTAGAACTGATTATATAGATTATGGTTTTATTCATTGTCAGGATGAATTTACCGATTGG
The DNA here is from genome assembly GCA_946537295.1 of uncultured Bacillota bacterium. GTDB lineage: Bacteria > Bacillota_I > Bacilli_A > Erysipelotrichales > Erysipelotrichaceae > Colivicinus. The sequence goes on along the minus strand of CAMNFQ010000066.1, from coordinate 890 downwards.
GAAAATTATAAGAAGAACGGTATCTACGATTATATTCTTGAACTTAAGGAAAAAGGAATCGTCAGACATATAGGACTTTCTTCCCATACACCTAAAGTCATTAACAGGATACTTGATGAAGCTGATATCGATATGCTGATGTTTTCGATCAATCCGGGATACGACTATGGTAAAGGTGAGTATGCCTATGGTGAAGTGGAAGAAAGAGAAAAGATCTATCGTCGCTGTGAAAAAGAAGGCATAGGCATTTCAGTCATGAAGCCGTTTTCTGGTGGACAGCTGCTCGATGAAAAAACATCCTTTTTCAAGAAAGCTTTAAGTATTCATCAATGTCTCAAGTATGTCCTTGATAAGCCAGGAGTACTCACTGCGCTTCCTGGCGCAAAAAGCGTTGCGGAAGTTGAAGAATTGCTTTCGTATTACGATAAAAGCGATGAAGAACTGAATTATTCGATCATCTCAACATTTGAACCAATCAGAGTGAATGGAAGATGTGTATATTGCAACCATTGCAAGCCATGTCCTGCCGGTATTGATATCGGACTGGTCAATAAGTATTATGATCTTGCTTTGGCTGGTGATCAGCTTTCCATTGAACATTATAAGACATTAGAGAAAAATGCATCTGACTGTATCGAATGCGGGCATTGCGATTCAAGATGTCCATTCAGTGTAAAACAATCAGAAAGAATGAAAGAAATAAAAGAGTATATGAAAAATCATTAAAAATAATTTGGCTAACCGATTTAACTTTTACTGTTATAATTTAATTAATTTAAGTTTTTCCACACATTATTGAGAGGAAACCATTATGAAAGAAATTATTGATTATCTTACTTCCGAAGCATTTATCTTCAGTGTTCTGATTATTGCTGTAACATTATTTCTGC
>CAMNFQ010000065.1 GCA_946537295.1 uncultured Bacillota bacterium | reverse complement strand
CCTTATTTCAAGGCTTACTGAACATTTTTCGGCGATTTTGCCGGACAGTTTTCGGCGTTTTTGCCGGACAGTTTTCGGTTTTTTAACTATAACTGAATATATTCATCTCCGTTATTATAGATCTCACAATCATCACACCAGTCTTCAAGGCTGTATTTAAATGTATCTTTAAGATCCTGAAGCTGCTCATCGCTTATCAGCTCTTCTTCATTGAGATAGGTATAGAATTTTTTGAGACTTGCAGCATATTCTTTCATCGTATAAGGTGTTGACCACATACATTTCCTGATAAAGAAGTAATCAAAGAAATCTCCAATATAAAAATCATCAATGCCTTTGATCGCATCAACATCTTCATAATGATCATCGAGATATGAATCTATGTAAAATTTCGCATTAGAGACATGTCTTCTGATCGTCTTAGCAGAAAGATTCTTATTCTTAAGATATTCTTCAAAACCCTCTATATATTTCTTGTTTTCTTTATTCATATGTCAATTTATGCTCATCACACCATTCTATGGCCATTTTCTTAAGTTTCTCATTCTTGAATTCATACCATTTATCGATCAGATCAAGATTGATGCACATATCCTTAAATCTTCTGAAAGCTCCCTGTCCCTGTAAGGAAATGGTCAGACAGTTAGCTGTCCTGACATCCTCTATAGTATCGATAAAATCTTCCATCATGCGATATTCATTGATCTCATAACTGTCTGGCAGACTGATCAGATCATCATCATATTCTTCCCCTTCTTCCATTTCATCGAAATCATCAAAATAAGAACCCTGATAAATGAATTCCTTTTTCTTTGGCGAATAAAAGACTTGCGTATCCCTGGAAACACTATCAATTGCATCTATTACTTCTTTAAGTTTCAGTTTCTCCATTGTTATGCCTTCCCTGTATTATTCTTCATCATTATTACTTTTTCCAACTGTTCGATCAAACTATTTTTCATCATCTCCGGAAGATCAGCGTTTCTGATCTGTTCCAGCATCTCTTGCGCATCTAGTTCACCATCCAACATCATATTTTTCATGTTGTCACCCATCTGGATCTGCAGATTACTTAAATCGACCGGACCTTCTTTTTTTCGCATTTCTATAGGTGAATAACCGCGATTAGTGATCATTGGCGTATTATTGTAGGCTTCCATGATATGTTTTATCAGATCATTTGCCTTGTTCAAATCTTCAATGCCACACAGATCAAGCGCTTCCTGAATCATGTCGTTTATTTCGCTTTGACCGCCTAATGAATTTCTGATTCTTGTATAAAACATCAACAAATAGATATCTGCCAACTGTTCCTTCATTTTCTTATCTTTTATCTTGATGTGTTTATCCAGATATTTCTGCAGATTATCATATTCTTTTGGAAGATCTACACCGAATTCATCAAGATACCTATCAAGATCATTTTCTACAAAAAACGGTTTATTGCCTTGCTGATAAAACAGTTCATCCAGATCATCATCATTAAATAAATCATTACTTATGACATAGCGATCATCATCTGTCTCTAAGACCATATATTGTCTTGTCATCTTGCCTACTCTTTTCTTGAGATCATTTAGCAGTGTTTCTTCCTTAAAATCAGGATAGAAACCTTTAATGATCTTATAGGCATCATCAGAATAGATCGCTCCATAGTAATAGATAAAAGCCAGATAGAATTTCCTAAGCTGTGAACTTTTCATTGCTTTACTCCTTATCGATTAGTATTGGGATTCTCTAATTCAATCTTAACATAACAAAAACAGAGATTTCTCTCTGTGATTGTAAACATATTGTGAATTATTGCTTATTTTTCTTCCTTGTTCTTGAAGACAAAGACCTTGGAAATGATATAGTTCAATATTGCTGTTACCGGGATCAGGATCAGCTTGACGATCTTGATATCAAAATGTAAGGTATCAACAAATATCAGAATTGATAATGATTCAACACCCAGGGTAAATACTCTAGCAGAGGCAAACTTAACTAGTTCGTTGAAGAAACTGTTGTTTGTCCTGTCAAAATAGAAATACCTGAATAAGACAAATGAGATCAGTGTCGATAAGACCCAGGCCATGATATTGGCAACAGTTCCCAAGATATGCAGGCCTTCGGTAAAGACGACAGTGAAGACATAATTTGAGACCGTTGAAATAAAGCCCAGGAAACAATAGATCCAGAAGGCTTTCTTCCATTCGTAGAGTGGTTTTACGATCCTGATAATAGGTAAAGATACGATCGCATCAAAGATCGCAAACTGTGGTTTATTGTTAGGATCGTTAGTCAGATTTTCTTTTTCCATTACATGATTTCCTTTATTTTTTGCGCAAGTCCATCAACTGTTTTTAATGGTAAGGAACATAAGCCTATCCTGATACCCTTATTGACCTTGATCGTATAGATATGATCATTAAGCAGTTTCTGATGGAGTGAGTCTCTGCTGAAGTTATCTTTCATCTTAAGCGTCACAAAGAAACCGTCGCAGAACTTATAATATTCTAACCCACATTCATCGGCTTGTCTAATAAAGAGTTCACTTCTTTTCTTCAACATATTTTTGGCTTCGCTTAGTTCATTGAGATATTCTTCTTCATGTTCATTAAGAACGGTAGCGATATTGATCATTGCGGCATTATTCAGATTGGACCAGGTCGCTCTGGCTTTACGGGAACACAGGTTGATAAACAGATCAATAAATTCCGGATCATTATGTATGGCTATCATTAGTCCAAGTCTTTGACCATAATAGGAGAACGCCTTTGAACATGATGCTGCCAGGATGACTAAGACATTATCAGAGATCTCATTAAATAATGAAAAATAGTTCTTTGGATCACCTGTCGCATAATCGATGTAGGCAATATCACAAAGTAATATCACTTCTCTGTTTAGATTATTGAGTTTATTAAAGATAGACTTCCATTCTTCCAGACTATAGGCATATCCGGTTGGATTTTCACAAGGTGAATTAACCACGAGGAATAGTTTGCCGCTAATGGAATCGATCTTTTCAAATAAGTTATTCAGATCATACATATCATAAGTCAGAGCTTTCAGATTGTTGTCAGAGGCAATGACTTTATAGTTACCCCAGGAGATCTCCGGGAAAAGAATAGTATCTCCTTCTGTCAGGCAGTTTTCAACCGCCAGAGAGATCGCACCGGTACCACCGGGTGAAGCTATGGCACCAAAGTTATTGCTTACTCTATTGTCTAAGACAAAACTGCTTACTGCTTCAATATAATCATTGTTGCCTGCGGGAGAAGAGGCGTATGAGGCCTTTTGAGCTGCCGTGATCTTTTTCTCTGCTTCAAAGACACACTTATAGGTCAACAGTTTTCCTTCTTCATCATATAGACATCCTGCCGTCGCATTGATGCCCTCAGGATCAGCCTTGGCTGCTCTGACAACCGAAAAGATCGAATCAACATATCTTTCTGTATTCTGATTTTCTTTTAAAAATTTCATAGCTACCTCAAGCGTTCAATACTTCTTCAATCGTTTCTAACATCTCATCCGGATTGACTGGCTTTGTGATATAGCCATTCATTCCTGCTTCGTAGGCTTCTTCCTTACTTTCAGGAGAGGTCTCACCACTCATCGCAATGATCGGTGTTTTTGCCTTTAATCTTTCTGATAGACTTCTGATACGTCTGGTTGCTTCTAAGCCATCCATTACCGGCATCTGAATATCCATCAAGATCAGATCATAGTAGCCATTCTTGGCTGAAGTGATCTTTTCGATGGCGTTCTTACCATTATCGGTATGATCTATCTTGAAGCCATGCTTACTTAAAAACATTGAAGCTATCTCATAATTGACTTCATTATCTTCAACGATCAGTATTCTGATCTTGGAATAATCAATATTCTTATTCTTCTTGACTTCCTTCTTTTCCTTAGCTAAAGGTAAATCAAGGTAAATTGTGAAGCAGCTTCCTTCACCTTTCTTGGAATCAACAACAATCTTGCCATTCATCATATCAATGATGTTTTTGGTGATGGAAAGACCTAAACCGACACCAGAGATCTTTTCAACTGTTTCACTTCTTTCTCTTTCAAATGGTTTAAAGATTCTTTCCATGAATTCTTCAGACATGCCTATGCCATTATCTGCAACAATGATCTCATAGCTGGCCTTATTTTCATCAGCTGAAGTCTGTTTGACTTCAAATAAGACCTTGCCTGATCTTTGGGTGTACTTACAAGCGTTGGACAGTAAATTCATAATGGCACGGGAAAGATGATTACGATCACATACTACTTCATCATTCTGTATCTCATCAGCCTTGACGATGAATTCAATATCCTTTTCTTTCATTTGGGTATAGACCAGATCAGCAGTATCATTGACGATCTTTCTTAATGAAGCATTCTCACTCTTAAGTTCGATCCTGCCGTTTTCGATCCTGTTCATAACTAAGACATCATCAACAATCGAAAGTAATTGTTCGGCCGAAGTCTGAACTTTTTCCAGATAGGAACGCCTGTCTTCACAACTTACATCTTCCTGCATGGCGATCTTGGTGTAACCCATGATCGCATTTAATGGCGTACGGATATCATGAGTCATATTGGACATGAATTGTGATTTGGCTTCTGAAGCTCTTTTGGCAGCTGTATAGGAAGCCTGCAGTTCCTCATTCTCCTGAATCTTTCTGGCTGTATGATTGGATATATACATCATTACCGCTACAAAGATACTTCCACCAAATAAGATAATACCTATAACGATATTAGGCTTCATGATGATACCGACAATGATATAGCCGATCAGAAAGACGATCAGTAAAATGATTGGAATATAGTATAGATTCTTTTCCTTTTCCCAGTTACCTTTTTCTGATATCCATCTGGCATATTTTACATATGAATAGACATTGTAAGCCATCAGGATAGCTCCCAGATACACCATTAATGAAGCAATGACATTTATTTTCTCAGCCATTTTCCACTCCTTCCAGAATCGCCATAGCACATGAATAGTTTCTTTCATGTGAGATTGAGATAAGCAGGCGATAATTCTTATATTTAATTTCCGGTTTTCCTGTTTCGTTATTGATGATATTAAGTTCACTCATGACAGGTGAATCATAACCTGAAAGAGCCTTAATTATAGCTTCCTTACAGGCAAAACGGCCTGAAACAAACTCTACCATCCTTTTTTCAGTATACTCTTTTGATCTTGCGATTTCTTCTTTCGATAAGACATGTCTTAAAAAAGCCGGTGAAAGAGCTTTTCTGACTCTTTCATTCTCTACGATATCAATGCCAACACCTATCATCTGTATAACCTCTTGAGATCATTTGTCCTCTTGTTTGACTTGAGTTCTTCATAGATCGCCTGTAACTGTTTCTCATAGCGATTGGAATTAAAACTAGGAAGTAATTCCAGATCCTTTAGTTCATCAGGCAGATACTGGATCTTATGGAAACAGTCATAGCGGCCATAATCATACTGTTCATCTTTTGCTAAGCCAACCGGTGTAAGTCTCAGGTACTTAGGCATATCGTAAGCCTTTGTATTAACGATCTCCTGGGCCTTGTGGATGGCGTCTGTTCCTGTACGGGATTTTGGTGAAAGACAAAGATCAATGATCTGTACTCCTAATGGAATGATCGCTTCCGGGAATCCGACACGCTCCGCACTTTCTATAGCTGTAAGAGTTCGGGAGACTAACTGTGGATTGGCCAGACCGATATCTTCATAGGCAATCACCAGAAGTCTTCTGCCGATTGCTTCTTCGTTGCCTGACTGGGCAAGCAAGGCCAAATAATATAATGCGCCATTGGGATCAGATCCTCTGATCGATTTCTGTAAAGCTGACAGAAGATCATAGTAGCCATCTTCTGAAGAAAACGATCTGTTATTCACATTGTGCGTGTTTTCTTCCACTTCATTCCTGGTGATATGTTTATCCTTGCAGATGATCGCAGATATCTCAAGGATATTCAAAGCCCATCTGATGTCACCATTCACCGTATCACATATCAGTTTTATCGCATCATCATCAATTGTATATTCGTTATTTAAACCTTCTCTACTTTTTAAGGCATTATTTATACCTTGTGCAATATCTTCAGTTGTCAAAGAATGGAATTCAAACAAATGGCATCTTGATCTGATAGCAGGATTGATCGAATGATAAGGATTGGCAGTTGTAGCACCAATCAGAATAATCGAGCCATCTTCGACGTGTGGTAGTAAGAGATCCTGTTTATCCTTGTTTAATCTGTGTACTTCATCGCAGATCAAGATCAGCTGACCAGACAGTTTTGCCTCTAAAAAGATCTGATCAAGATCCTTCTTATTGCCTGATACCGCATTGAACTGCCGGTATGGTTTTTTTAACTCGCTCGCAATAACTCTGGCCAGAGTCGTCTTACCAGTACCGGGAGGACCAAAGAAGATCATGGAAAAGATCGTATCATTTTCAATACATTTTCTGATCACTCCATCTTTTCCTGTCAGATGTTTCTGTCCCAGGATATCATCGAGTGTCTGTGGTCTTAATCTATATGCCAGTGGCTGTCTCATTTTCTTTCCTGATATATTCAATACACTTATCGATACGATCGGTGTGTAATTCTGCTTCCTTTTTATCTTTCTCATCAAGATAGGCCAGATCTTCTACTAAGACCAGACGACATCCGCCATTGATCGCCGCTCTGGCACCATTATGGCCATCTTCAAAGATAAGAGCTTCCTTTTTGGAATATCCTGATCTTTCAATCGCTTTTAAAAAGATCTCAGGATCAGGCTTGGTATTCTTGACATCTTCTACCGTGACGATATAGTCAAAATAATCATAGATTTTTGAGTGGCTAAGGCACATCTTTGCGGTATGAGCATTAGATGATGTAGCTACAGCCATCATGATCTTGTTTTCCTTACAATAATCCAGGATCTTTTTTACTCCCGGTCGAAGAGGAATTGTTTCATTATCAATAATGTAGTTAACTCTTTTGAAGTATCTGTCAAAATACTCATCTACAGGAAAATCTTTCCCATATTCCTTAATGATGTTTTCTCTGATGCTGGCCCATGAGGCTCCCATCATTTCAGTTAAGAAGTGACCTGATATGGGTTTACCCAGCGAAGCTGATACCTCTAATCCTGTCTTGTAGTACATCATCCTTTCAGAATCAAGAAGCAGACCATCCATATCAAATACACATAATTTAATCATATATTTAATATTATAACCTGCTTTCATAGTTCCTGAGGAAAAGACAGGTTATAATATATGCGGAGGTTCACGCATGGACATTAATGAATTGAAATCTCACGCTTTAAATATCAGAAGAAATATCATTAAAATGGTCTATAATGCTCAATCTGGCCATCCAGGTGGTTCATTGGGCTGTGCTGATATCCTGACCTATCTCTATTTTGTGGAAATGGATATCAATAACAACAATAAGGCAACGATCGACCGTGATCGTTTTGTCTTATCAAAAGGACACTGTTCTCCTGCTTTGTATGCTACTTTATCGGAAGCTGGCCTGATTGATGAAGATCTCTTAAGTTTCAGAAAACTTCACACCAAACTTCAGGGTCATCCTAATATGAATGCTTTAGATGCAGTTGATATGTCGACAGGTTCTTTGGGACAAGGTATCTCAGCTGCTGTAGGTATGGCAATTGCCAATAAGCTTGATAATAACAATCATCGTATCTATGTATTATGTGGGGATGGCGAATCAGAAGAAGGAATCGTCTATGAAGCCCTGATGGCAGCTTGTCACTATAAACTTGATGATCTTTGTATCATCTTTGATGTCAATCATCTGCAGATCGATGGCAATGTGCAAGACGTCATTTCACCTTTACCATTAGAAGATAAGGCAAAAGCTTTTGGTGCCTATGTGGAAAAATGTGATGGCAATGATTATGAAGCACTCCAAAAAGCATTTAATGCCGCCAGAAACAACAAGGGAAAGCCAACTGTGATCATTGCGGAAACGATCAAAGGAAAAGGCGTATCATACATGGAGAACAATGCCGCATGGCATGGCAGTGCTCCTAAGGAAGAAGATTACAAGATCGCTATGGAAGATCTGAAGGAGTTGAACTGATGGCAAAAGAAACCAGAGCAGCTTACGGTGAGGTCCTCTCACAGCTCGTAAAAGAAAATAAAGATATCGTTGTACTGGATGCGGATCTGAGTAAATCCACCAAGACTTTCGAAGCAAAGAAAGTAGCACCGGAAAGACATTTCAATGCGGGCATCGCAGAAGAAAACATGATGGGCATGGCAGCCGGACTGGCCGCCAGTGGCAAGACCGTCTTCGCTTCATCATTTGCGATGTTTGCGACCGGCAGACCTTGGGAGATCATCAGAAACTCCATCTGTTATCCTGAGCTCAACGTCAAGATCTGTGCAACTCATGCGGGTGTATCTGTTGGCGAAGATGGTGCATCACATCAGGCTTGTGAAGATGTGGCAATCATGAGAGCTCTTCCAAATATGAAGATCTTCGTTCCATGCGATTACTATGAAACAAAAGCTCTGATCAGACATGTAGCTGAAATCAAGGGACCATGTTATGTCAGAATGGGCAGAGGTAAAGTTGAAGATGTCTATGATGAAAACACTGTATTCAATTTTGATAAAGTCGATGTGATCAGAAAAGGAAATGGTGAAATCGTCTTATTCGCCATGGGTCTGATGGTTCAGGAAGCCCTTAAAGCTGGTGAAGTGTTAGATGCTACAGTAGTAAATGTTTCAAACATCAAGCCAACAGATGAAGAAGGCATCATTGAACTGTTAAAGACACATTCAAGAGCCTATACACTTGAAGAACACACTATTATCGGTGGACTCTTCTCACTGGTGGCAGAAATAAAAGCCAGAACAGATATAGCCACTCCAGTAACACCAATAGGTATCAATGATATCTTTGGTGAATCAGGAAAGATGGCAGATGTTCTGGAATTCTATGGATTAACTGCTGATCATATAGTTGAAAAGATCAAAGGATAAAAAATCGTCTGTGACACGCAATCACAGACGATTTTAATTATTTTAATTTTGAAAATTCTACCGCGATCTTTGAAGCAACCTTAGCGTTGTTGTAGGCAAGTTGCAGGTTTGAAGCAAGTGAATCACCACCTGTCAGATCCT
>CAMNFQ010000064.1 GCA_946537295.1 uncultured Bacillota bacterium | reverse complement strand
ATATTTTCATATGTAATAAAAGAAAAAGGTACATCAGTACCAATCTCTATTTATTAAGTATTTCTTCGATTCTGACAGCTTTATCCAAAGTATCATCAACTATAAACGTCAGATCAGGAATCTTACGTATCTTTACTCTTTTTGCAAGTAATGATTTGATATGACCTTTAGCTCTACGCAAAGCATCAATTCCATCTCTTTTTTTATAGTTCTTCCCTAAAAAGGAAACATATACCTTAGCTGTATTGAGATCAGGAGCCACATCAACTTCTGTGACGGTTGGGAAACCAAGTTTAGGATCATTGATCTCTTGTGAGATGATCATGGATATTTCTCTGAGCAGAATTGAATCCAATTTATCAACTCTGGCCATTATTCAGCTTTGACCTCCTGATCGACATAACCTTCAATGATATCCATTTCCTTGATATCGTTGTAGTTTTCGATCGTCATACCGCATTCATAGCCTTCATTGACTTCCTTGGCATCATTTTCAAATCTTCTTAATGATCCAAGTTTACCAGTATAGATAACAATACCGTCTCTGATCAGTCTGATACCACAATCTTTGGTGATCTTTCCTTCAGTAACCATACATCCGGCGATCGTACCGATCTTGGAAACTTTATATGTCTTTCTGACTTCAGCCTGACCAATAATAACTTCTTCATATACTGGAGCAAGCATACCCTTCATGGCTGCTTCCATTTCTTCGACAGCCTTATAGATGATATTGTGAAGTCTGATTTCAACTCCTTCATCCTGAGCTTTCTTTCTGACATTAGCATCAGGTCTGACATTAAAGCCATAGATCACAGCATTAGAAACAGATGCAAGAATAACATCTGATTCATTGATTGTACCAGCAGCACGTCTGATGACATTAACTTTAACACCATCAACATTGATCTTGCTTAAGGATGAAGCGACTGCTTCAGCAGTACCGGTAACATCTGATTTAACGATGACAGGGATCTCTTTAACATCACCAGCATCGATCTGCGATTTCAGATCATCCAGAGTCATAGCACTGCTTGAATTTCTGTCTTTTTCAATCTTAGCTCTAGATCTGGCTTGGGCAACTGCTCTGGCGTCCTTATCATTTTCAAATACTTTGAAGTTATCACCAGCAACCGGAACATCATTAAGACCAATAATCTCAACCGGTGTTCCTGGTAAGGCTTCTGTAATTTCCTTACCCATATCATTTGTCATCTTACGGACTTTACCATAACATGTACCAACAACAACTGAATCAGATTGTCTTAAAGTACCATTCTGTACAAGTAAGGTAGTAACTGGGCCTCTACCCTTATCAAGCTTAGCTTCAATGACTGTACCAGTCGCAAGCTTCTTAGGATTTGATTTGAGATCTCTAACTTCTGCAACAACCAGGATCGTTTCAAGGATATCCTGAACACCAGCTCCTGTCTTAGCAGAACATTCAACATAAATCGTATCGCCACCCCATTCTTCTGGCATCAGGCCAAGTTCTGACATGGCGTTTTTAACTTTATCAGGATTAGCGCCTGGCTTATCCATCTTGTTTATTGCAACGATAATTGGAACACCGGCAGCCTTAGCATGGTCAACTGCTTCAATTGTCTGAGGCATGACACCATCATCAGCTGCAACAACAATGATTGCGATATCAGTGACACTGGCACCTCTGGCACGCATAGCCGTAAATGCTTCATGTCCTGGAGTATCAAGGAAAGTAACAAGCTTATTGTTTACTTTGACCTGATAAGCACCGATATGTTGTGTGATACCACCAAATTCTCCTTCAACGACACGGGAGTTTCTGATGTAGTCAAGCAAAGTTGTCTTACCATGGTCGACATGTCCCATGATCGTGACGATTGGAGCTCTTTCTACCAGATCTTTTGGATCATCTTCTTCAACATCAAGAAGTGTCTCATCCTCATGTGGTTCTTCCTTGGTTGCATCAACACCAAATTCCATACATACCAGTTCAACATTTTCATCATCTAATGAAGAATTTATGGTGACCATTTTTCCCAGCATAAAGAGAATCTTGATGATCTCACCAGAATTCTTTTTCAGCTTATTAGCTAAATCACCAACAGTAATTCCCTCTTGATAAGTAATAGCTTCAACTTTTTCTTCAAACTTCTTTTCAAAAGTCTGATTCTGTTTAGGTTTCTTATTAAGATGTTTTTTATATGTCTGTTTAGCCATGGCACCCCTCCTTCATTACAATTTCTTCAATATCGCATCTTTAAATCCTTTATCTATGACACCGGCTGTCTTGACATTAGACTTGCCAAAGGCAGCTGACAAGATCTGTGAATCATATTTATCAATATGATCGATGCCATAGTAGAAACATTTCTTTTCATATCTTTCCCGGCTCTTTTCAGAAAGATCAGAAGCAAGAAACATGATCTTAACTTCTGATATTCTGTTTAATATTTCTTCACCAAGAATTACTTTTCTGGCCCGATATGCCAGGCCAAGTGTTTTTAAGATCTCATCCATTGATCAGTTTTGCGATCTCTTCATAGATCTCATCTGGAACCTTAACATCTAAAGCCCGATCCAACACTTTACGTGTTTTAGCTATTTCGAGTGCTTCATTACTTTTGGAAATGTAGGCACCCTTGCCATTGAGCTTTCCGCTAAGGTCAACTTTAACTTCTCCTTCAGGAGTTCTGACAATACGCAAGAGCTCCTTTTTAGGAAATGACTCATTAGTAGCCAGACATCTGCGCATTGGGATTTTTTTCATTTAGTTCTCCTCGTAGTAGTCTTCGTATTCATCGAAATCGATGTCATCATCGTTGATCCAAGAATTTTCTTCTTCCTCAGCCTCAGCAGCTTCGATCTCTTCCAGTTCTTCTTCGGAATAGACTGGTTTGAACTTTTCGTCATATTCCTTCTTTTCAAGATCTTCTGCTCTTACACGACGATCTTCATCATCTTTCTTTCTGCGCTTCTTGGTTGCTGTCTGAGTTTCTTCCTTCTTGGAACCATCAGCGAATTCTTCAAATTTAGACTTGTATTCTGGTTTAGGTGTCAGAGGCTTTCTTGGCTGTTTCTTAGGTTTTTCAACAACTTCTTCTTCCTTTTCTTCAGCCTTAACATCACTACTTTCTTCTACGTCTTCAGAAACAGTTTCAGCAACTTTTTCTTCTTTCTTGACTTCCGCAAGATTTTCCTTTGGAATATCAACAACTTCTTCAACCTTGGCTTCATCCATTTCTTCTAAAGTTGTCTCATCAAAACCAGTATCATTAGCTGCCAGATCAGCATCAAATTCAGCTTTACGCTTAGCAGCTTCTTCTTGCAGTTCAAGGAACTTCTTCTGTTCTCTTTCCTTGATGATTCTTACCTGATCAGCCTTGAAATCAGCTACAGCCTGTTCAACATCTATACCGAGTTCATTGATCTCAGTTTCCGTCTTGATATCGATCTTACGATTAGTAAGTTTAACAGCCAGTTTAGCATTCTTACCACGTTTACCGATAGCAACCGAAAGCTTATCATCATCGACAACAACAACTAATGGTCTCTTGTTGTACTTTTCAGCATCTTCAATAGCTTCCTTTGTTAATTCAGGATCAGTTTCCGGTGTTGCATAGAAACAAGCCTTTACTTCTGCTGGAGCTAAAGCGTTCTTTACCAGTTCACCAATATCATCGTTCCATTCAAAGACATCGATCTTTTCGCCCTTGATCTCGCCAATAACAGCCTGAACACGAGAACCTCTAGGACCGATACATGAGCCGATAGCATCGACATCATCATTCTTGGAATAGACAGCCATCTTGGTACGTTCACCAGCATCTCTGGCAATAGCCTTGATCTCAACAAGTCCCTGAGCAATTTCCGGAACTTCCTTTTCGAATAATCTCTTTACGAACATGGCATCAGCTCTACTCAGAACAACCTGTGAACCCTTGGAATTCTTAGAAACTTCCTTGATGACACATCTGATAGACTGGCCTTCACGATATGTTTCACCAGGAATCTGTTCAGACTTCAAAAGGATACCGATAGTATTCTTGATATCGACCAGAATGAACTTATCTTCAATCGTCTTGATGATACCGGAAATAAGATCATATTCCTTATCTTTGTATTCATCATAGACACGCTGTTTTTCGTATTCTTTAATACGCTGTTTGAGCATCTGTTTAGCTACATTGATGGAAGTTCTGCCGATCTCCTTGAAATCGACTTCTTCTTCAATAATGTCACCAACTTTAACGTCAGGATTGAGTTTTAAGGCTTCTGAAAGTAAGATGTCCAGTGTCTCATCAAATGTTTCAGTTTCATCATCAACAACGATCAGCTGATGATAGACATGCATCTCATTCTTTTCAATGACAACTCTGACCATTGCTTCTGGCGCATCAATGTGCTTCTGATAAGTCTTCGCAATGGCTTCCTTGAGAGTCTCCAGAATAAACTCTGGGTCTACCTTGTGATCCTCCTCAAAAAGTCTCATTCCATCAATAAAGTTTTTGTTTTTTAAACTAATGCCACTCATGTTCCTTCTCCTTATTAAAATTTAACGGCATAACGCACTTTTTTGGCTTTTGTATAATCAACATCAATCTTCTTGGTTCTCGTCTTATCTCTTACTTCAAGGTTCATAATTCCATCAGTGTAAGATAATAGAGTTCCATAGTACTCATTTTCCTTGGTCTTGACATAGATATATGAACCGACCGCATCTTTGAGTTCATCTTCATTTCTGATCGCTCTTTCTAAACCTGCGGTAGAGACATCAAGGAAATAGTTATCTTCAAATTCATTTTCAAACTGGTCTAGATGTTGAGAAATCTCTGCTGAGACCTTTTCGATCTGATCCATATCAAGCTTTTCATCAAGCAGGACTTCCAGGGTCGAATCTGACTTATGATAAGAAACATCATAGAGTTTCATCCCTTTGGATCTTACGAATTCATCCAGATCGCTTTTCAATTTATCCAGATTCATAATCCTCCAATACAACAATTAAGGAGCGATTTCTCGCTCCTTTATTACATTAAATATTCTATGCTATTTATCTGCTGAAATCAACAAGAATCGGCTATTTTTGTGCCATTTCCAGCATTCTGAGCAATAGTTCAACAACTTTCTCGCCATCTTCCTTGCACCAGAATTCATGAACACCATGGAAATTCTGTCCACCAGTTCCCAGATTTGGACACAAGATACCATTCCAGGTCAAAGAAGCGCCATCAGTTCCTCCTCTGATAGCTACTTCCTTATAATCAAGACCAACTTCAGCCATAGCGTTTTTAACCAATAATATCGGTTCCTCATGGCCAATAAACTTTTCCTTCATATTGCGATAGGAATCCTTGATATCAAGTTCAACTACTTCATAACCATATTTTTCATTAAGCTTGTCACGGATTACTTCAAAATCATGTTTCTGTTTATTTAACAGTTCACGATCATGATTACGGATAATATAATTCATCCTGGCAATAGCTACTTCACCACTCATTGATTTAAGCAGATTGAAGCCCTCATATCCTTCAGTTTTTTCAGGGACTGCATTTTTATCCATAAGATCATGAAACTCATGTGCTACCTGTAAGGCATTGACCATCTTGTTTTTGGCTGAACCAGGATGAACTGAAATACCATTGATCTTAACATTTGCACTGGCAGCATTGAAGTTTTCATATTCTATACAGTTTGGTTTATCACCATCGATCGTATAGGCAAAATCAACCTTGAACAGATCATAATTGAAATGAAGAGTTCCTCTTCCAATCTCTTCATCCGGAGAGAAACATACTCTGATCGGTCCATGTTTGATCTCAGGATGTTTGGTAAGAGTTTCAAGTACTTCCATGATGATCGCAATACCGGCCTTATCATCAGCACCTAATAAGGTATTTCCATCTGTTACAAGTAAGGTCTTACCAATATAGTCCTTAAGATTAGGAAATCTTTCTACTGTAGTCTTAAGCTTATCGTTTAAAACAATATCAGTTCCATCATAGTTTTCAATGATCCTTGGTTTAACATCAGTTCCTGATGCCTGTTCAGAAGTATCCATATGAGCATTAAAACCAAGAGTCAGATAATCAGGATCACCTGGTAAATATCCATAGACATAACAATATTCATCGAGAATAACATCTTGCAAGCCCAGATCTTCTAACTGTTTCTTTAGATGTTCAGCAAGCTTAAACTGCTTGGCAGTGCTGGGAAATGAATCAGATTCTTCTGTACTTTGAGTATCATATTTTACATAATCAATCAGTTTATCTATCAGCATATTTTATCCTCCTAGAATAATGACATCTGATTAGAATCATCAAGACCTTTCAAGACACCAAGATCATCAAGCTTCTTTAACAGAGTATTAGAAAGTAATGTTCTTTCGACCAGATCTTCCTTGGAAAGGAATTCTCTTTCTTCTCTTGCCGCAACGATTGAATCGGCAACGTTGTCACCCAAACCATCAAGCACCTTGAATGGTGGGATGATCTCATGATTATTATCAGGGTTTACTCTAAATTCCGTACCTAAGGAACGATACAGATCGATATTGGTCATACGATATCCTCTAGAAGCCATTTCGTAACAAACTTCAAGAGTATCGAAGATATCTTTTTCCTTCTTGTTGGCCTGACGGGAATTGATCTTAGACATCAGTTCCTGCATACGCAGATAGATCGAATCAGCATCCTTGATCATGGTAGATAGTTCATAGGCATCACAACGAAGTGAGAAATATGATACATAGTAGTATTCCGGATGATAGACCTTGAACCAGGCAACTCTGACTGCCATGATACAATAGGCAACCGCATGGGCCTTAGGGAACATATATTTGATCTTCTTACATGACTCGATATACCACTTTGGTACATCATGTTCAGTCATTGTGCTTTCTTCTTCTTGAGTCAATCCTTTACCTTTTCTGACATGTTCCATGATATTGAAACTGTCGATCGGTTTCAGATTATAGCCTAATAAAGTAGACATGATATCATCACGACATCCGATAACATCAGACAGTCTGATACCGGATCTGATCAGTTCTTGCGCATTACCTCTCCAGACATCTGTACCATGGGAAAGACCAGAGATCTGTACAAGTTCCGAGAAAACATGAGGTCTCGTCTCTTCGATAGTATTACGGGTATTTAAGGTACCAAATTCAGGCAGACCGGCAGCACCGGTTTCTTCCTTATACTTTGGATTGACGATATTCAAAGCCTTGGTCGAATAGAATAAAGAAAGTACCTTTGGATCATTCATTGGAATGGTCTTGACGTCGATTCCCGAGATGTTTTCAAAAAGTCTCATAGCCGTCGGATCAACATGACCCAGGATATCAAACTTAAGCAGATTATCAGAAAAGTCATGATATTCGAAATGGGTTGATCTCCAGGCAGCATTCTTATCATTGGCCGGGTACTGGATTGGCGTAACATCTTCAATATCCATATCATCAGGCAAGACAACGATGCCACCGGCATGTTGGCCAGTAGTTCTTTTGACACCTTCGCATCCTGAAGCAAGTCTTTGTCTTTGAGCCCTGGACATATTGGTGATGCCCTTTTCTTCACAATATCCTGAGACATAACCAAAGGCTGTCTTTTCCGCAACGGTAGAAATCGTACCGGCTCTAAAGACATTTTCTTCACCAAAGATCTCTCTGGTAAACAGATGGGCCTTAGGCTGATAGTCACCGGAGAAGTTAAGATCGATATCAGGAATCTTATCACCATTGAATCCTAGGAAGGTTTCAAATGGAATATTCTGTCCATCACCTTTCATCTTTTCATTGCAATCAGGACACATCTTATCTGGCAAGTCATAGCCAGATGATACATCTTTCTGCCAGATCAGTTTATGACATTTTGGACAGATGTAATGTGGTGGTAATGGATTAACTTCCGTGATATCAGACAATGTCGCAACCATGGAAGATCCGACTGATCCTCTTGAACCAACGATATAGCCATCATCATTAGATCTTTTGACCATCAGATGACAAACAAAATAAATAACGCCATAACCATTACCGATAATGGCATTAAGTTCCGTTTCAATTCGCTTTTCAATAAACTCATCCAGTTTTTCACCATAGAGTTTATGAGCATTATAGTATACAAATTCTCTTAAGTACTGATCAGCAGAGATAACATCATGTCTTTGAGTAAATGGTTCTTCAATGATATTACATCTTCTTGCGACAGCGATCGCATCTGTGATCTTTGGTGGACAAAGTTCACTTGAAAACGGTTTGATATTCTCACACATATCAGCGATCTTATTGGAATTTGTAATGACAAGTTCTTTGACAAAATCAGGATCATCCATCCACTTGAAAGCATTCAGCATTTCTTTTGTATTAAGGAAACGCTGATCAGGAGTTACCTGTCTGGCTCTTTTTTCCTTGTCATAAAGATAAAGCGGATGATGAGCACCGCCGATCGCCTGGGCGGAGATATAGACATCTCTTAAGATCTTTTCATCTTTCCTGACATAATGAACATCACCTGTTGCGACAATGATCTTATTCTGAGCCTTAGCTTCGGTGATGATATCGTTGATATAGACTTTAAGTCTGTCCAGATCAAAAAGTTCACGATCTTCATACAGATAGCGATAATTCTCTAGAGGCTGTATTTCAATATAGTCATAGAATGAAATGGCTTTAGCCAGATCTTCCTTAGATCTTGTAGAGGCCATTTCAAATACTTCACCATTAAAACAGGCTGAACCGATCAGAAGATCATCACGATGGGCATTGATTGTTTCTTTAAAGATTCTTGGCTCCGCAATGAATTCAGAACTTGCATCACCTTTGGCATTGGCCTTGCCAAAGACAGCCAGTGTCTCAGTATTTGAGATAGTAACAAGCTTAAAGAGTTCCTTTAAGCCTTTCATATTCTTACAAAGGATCGTCGTATGGAATGCCCTGTTTTTAACAAAAGCATTTTCATCCTGGTATTCCTTAAGTTCATTGAAAGTAGTGACATTATTCTTCGCCAGATCCTTAAGCATGAAACTGAAGACCTGAGCAAGGACATCCGCATCATAATTGGCACGGTGAGCTATTTCTTCATCATAGGCTATATTATAGACTCTACACATATTGCCTAGACGATAAGCTCTTCTATCCTTGAACATGGAACGGGAAAGATCCAGGGTATC
>CAMNFQ010000063.1 GCA_946537295.1 uncultured Bacillota bacterium | reverse complement strand
AAAAAAAGAAGGTCCCGACAAGCGGGGACCGATTCTTCATTATTTGCCTAATGCCAGTTTTCCTAATGCATCTGCATGTAAGATCGCATCGTACATTTCACAAGGCTGAACATCCCCTGCCAGATTGTGGATGGTCTCACCAGGTGCACAGGCATTCTTTGCGATGATCTCGACCTGTTCCTTAGTCGTGATGCCGATCTGTTCCAGTGTGACTGGAAGACCGACTTCCAGACAGAAGTTCTGGACTTCTTCGAATTCTTCCTTGGAAGCACCTTCGAGGACCAGCTGGACCAGCGTACCTAAAGCGACACAGTCACCGTGATCTGCGTGCTTGCAGCCGACGGAAGTGACACCGTTGTAGAAAGAGTGTGCTGCTGCACAGTTGACGTTATCGGCACCGACACCTGAAAGATAGACGTTGGCTTCGATGACATATTCAAGAGCCGGTGTGACGACATGGTTCTTGCATGCTTCGATCGCAAGTTTACCGTAATCTCTGAGCGTTTCGTAGCACAGTCTTGCCAAAGCCTGACCGGCTCTGGTGATGCCTGTACCTTCAAGGCTCGCAGATTCCGTACGGATGGACGCCCTTCCTTCAAAGAAAGTGCCTAAAGCATCGCCCATACCTGAGACTAAGAAGTGGACCGGTGCATTGGCGATGACATTGCAGTCAACGATGACAGCATCCGGATTTGTCGGATAGAACAGATATTTGTCAAAGCTGTGATCATCGTTGTAGATGACGGAAAGTCCGGTACATGGTGCATCCGTTGCGGCAACTGTCGGAACGATGACGATGTGCTTACCTGTATAGTAAGCTGTTGCCTTTGCCGTATCGACAGCACTTCCGCCGCCGACTGCAACGACGACATCGATATCATCCTCCTTGACGATCTCTTCCATCTTCTTAATCTCACCATTGGAAGAGATACCGCCGAAGACCTCATATCTTCTGTAATCCTCAAGACCTTCAAAACTCTTTTCGATCTTGTCGTGGCAAGCCTTGTAACCGCTGTTTGAACAGACGAACAGCCATCTCTTGCCCATGTAGCCCATTTCTTCATGGAATTTGTACAATGCGTCTCTGCCCTGAACATACTTCAGAGGTTCACGCATTGCTCTTAAACGACCCATCATAATATTGATTCCTCCTGGTCAGATTCTGACCAAACTGAATTATAGCACCATGATCTGTCATGTTCAACCGGTACCCTTGTTATTATGAGATGGAAACTTTGACAAGATGAATTTTGTTCGAATTCTTACACCTTTATAAACATCTCGACAAACTATAATTTGTTATTTCAACAGCACAGTAAGTAAAACATCACGAACGACATTAATCTCGTCAGATGTATCTTTGAATCTTTTACCAGAGTTAGATTCCAACAAAAGTATTAATCTCCTGTTCTAAAAGACGAAATACATTTGCAATCAGAAATCCATCAGCGATCGCATGATTCAGACGAACACTCACAGGCATGACAAGCCTGCCATTTTCTTCCCTGTATTTTCCCCAGTTGATGATTGGCGCAAAATACAGATATCCATCTGGTAATTCAATATTTAGTGAGTCATATGATAACCATGATATATAAGAGGCATCAAACCAGTTTGGATGATTAGCCGCATCCAGATTATATTCCCTTGTCTTTTTTGCCTCTTCAACATCCCTTAAAGCAGCAGCATAAAACTTTTCATAATCCTCATCGTATTTCGTATAAACAGGAGTACAGGTTTCTGTATCTTCATGAAAAACATACTGTGTCGGATTGATCATGTCATAACAGATCAGCTCATCACTTTGCCAAAGATATCCCATTCTATAATCTTCGCGTGAATTCATGACCTTTGAAAGAATATATAAAAAGTTAAGATAAAACTTAGTCTCTGTCTTTTTGGAATATGAAACAAGATCCGTAACATCTACTCTCGCCGTTATGGATGTTGAACATTTACAGTCTTCTGTAAAGTGACGGAATACACCTTTTCTATAGTACTTCTCTTTATCAATTACCTTATAGTTCATTTTCTTCACCTTCGCTAACATGAGTTTAATAGTCCAGAAGCCTTCCATAGTCATTCCACTCACCAAACATCAGACCTTTTTTTGTCTCACTGATCAGATGGTCAAGCATTCGGCTGTACATGGCTGGATTGCGCTTCTTGTAGAAGGCAACATTATATGCTCGGACTCGCTGATATAATGGTGGAAATGACTTAAATTTAGACCAGCACCGCGAAGCTTTCATTGCTGCCTCTATATCTTTATCTATTTTGAAGCTCCTTGAGCCCATCATGGGTAGGACAGCTCTT
The DNA here is from genome assembly GCA_946537295.1 of uncultured Bacillota bacterium. GTDB lineage: Bacteria > Bacillota_I > Bacilli_A > Erysipelotrichales > Erysipelotrichaceae > Colivicinus. The sequence continues at coordinate 6,955 of CAMNFQ010000063.1, read as the reverse complement.
CCTGCATCAGTCATTAATCCAAGCTTTTCCAGACGACGAACACGCTCTTTGTTCAGCTCCGTCCACGTGCCTTTCTTTTTCCTTGGCGTAAATCTTTGCATACGTTTTCCGCCAATCATTTTTTGTACGCCGTCGATCCAACCGAAACAAAGTGCTTCTTCCACGGCATCAAGATAATAAAACATATTGTCATCGACAGGCTTTCCACGTTTCAGTTCGACCCAGCATTCACTCTCACTACCTGCATGGAGGACAAGCCATTTGCGGAATTCTTTTCTATTATCAATTTGCAGTATATTGTTCATTATCTGTTACTCAGACCCTATAGTCATTATACTTAACATTTATCAAAATACCGAGTTCTTTATATCGTTCTGCTTTGTTCATTATTGCAGACTCTTAAACTGGATTTTGTATTTGCTTTAGTCTTGGCTGCCAGATAATCGAGAATCTTCTTCTTTTATTGGAAAAGTCCTGACAAGATAGAATAAGTATCCTCCCAGAACAACAACAATCAGCAAGATATTACTCAGCATTTCTATCTGTGGGCTTAAGCCACCTTCTGCAGCAAACACTTTCAGTGCATTGTTTGCTGAATGAAACAGAATACAGGGGATCATTGACTTTCCATGGTAGAAAATCAGCACAAGAACAAATCCAACCAGAACGGCAAAAACAATCTGGATGAAAGTTGATACCAGATCTTTGCCACTTCCATTGAATAGATTTACGATATGGCCAAATCCAAATGTCAGAGCCGAGACAATGATTGCTGACTTAAGACCATTTTTTTCCATAGCCCGAAATAATAGCCCACGGAAGATAACTTCTTCCAGAAAGCCGACACAGCACATGCTGATTACATATAGAACTGTTTCCAGAAAACTGTATCGCATCTTGATTCCACCCCAGAATGCTGTCGATGCGATGACAATTAGTGGAAGATAATACAAAAAGCGTTTTGCGGGAACTTCAGATCTGCAAAAACCATATTTTATTTCCAGATGATTATTTCGGATCCAGAAAAACAGAATCAGAGACATCACGATATGTAGTACTGCTGTAAAAGACTTTATTACACCAATATTCTCTGAGAGCTGGTCTGCAAAACTTGACAGGACCACATAGGCAACGATCCAAAGGATCGCAAAGGTGATCTCACTTTTTCGATACAATTTTGTCATACTGTTTTCTTCCTCTTTCTATTCCATTGAAAATCATCATCAATGCTTCTCGGATTGCCTCAGGATCATATTTCATTCCATTGTTTGCAATCAGACTTGCATAGCCATGAACAAGTGCCACCAATGGTTCAAAAACGGCAACAGCTTCTTCTTTTGTTATTTTTTCTTTAAAACTTACGGCCGCAAGCATTTCAGCAGACTCCGGTGCTTGGATCAAGTCTTTAAGACTGAGACCGGAAAAATGGCCTGATTGAAAAAGAAAGCGGAACAAATGTGGTTCTTCTTGGGCAAACTGGATATACCTGATTCCCATTTCTAAAAGATCTTTGCCAGCAAGTATATATTCACTGTGAAATAAATCTGCTTTCTGATAAACCAGATTTTTCAGAACATCTGTATCAGGAAACTGGTACATGATCGGCTGGGTAGAACATCCCAGAAAAGATGCAAGATTTCTTACTGTCAATGTTTCATGTCCTTGTTTTCGAATCAACTTGAAGGCACCATCTATCATGGCCTCTTTTGTCGTTGTTTGCTTTCTTGGCATAGAGATTTTTCTTAATATTATAACAATTGTTATTATATTTTTGACTAACTTTTTATGTCAAGATTTCATCATCGAATTCAAGCAAAAAAACGATCGCGATTTTATTGTTCTTTCTTACGTTTAAAAATACATACTATGCTTTTAGAAGAACCATAGCTCTGGTTTGTAGAGGTACAGCTTACCATTTCCCATCCGTCGTTTCCTAGAAGGTTGAGTTGCTTTTCAAATCTGTTTGAATCAACATCTCCACCCCAGAAGCCCTTCGTATCATATACAGCTACTTTATACTCGAATTTTTCCATATTCTTTTTCCCGAAATAATGTCCTTTCTTTTTATGAATTGTTTTCTCGTTTTGATAGCACATCAAATACAACCGCAGTTAACAAGATCAGGCCTTTTACTACCAGTTGCCAGTTTGAATCCATGCCAATTATGGACATGCCCTGATTTATTGTGCCCAGCAGCATTGCTCCGACGATAATGCCTTTTACATCACCTCTGCCTCCATATGCAGAAGCTCCGCCAATGAAACATGCACCGATTGCATCCATTTCAAAAGCATTTCCTGTATCTCCGTTTACCGATCCAATGCGGGCAACTATCAGCATCGCTGCCAGAGCGGCAAGCACAGACATGGACAGATAAGCTGTAAAATAGACCTTATCAGAATCAATGCCTGATAGTTTAGCAGCTTTCTCATTACCACCTACTGCATAGAAATATCTGCCAAAGACGCTTTTTGAAGTTATGAAGTGATATATTATCACAACAGCCATAACCCATAAGACCATCGTTGGAATGCCTCTGTGATTGGCGAGCTTAATACAATAATAAAGAATGAATGCTGCTACCAAAGATGTATTAAACATCTCTGTTGCTAAAGGCTTAACATCATATCCTTTCTTTGCACGAGAACTTTGTTTTATATAGGTATTAATTAATAATATGATTGCAATCACTATACCAAACAGAATTGCGGAGTACTTGATCTTTCCATCATCGATTCCCGGAATATTGATATATGAAGCAAAGATATTCAGGAAACGTTCATTGGCAATGGCGATTGTTTTGGACTCAAGTATAGCTCTGGCCAATCCTCTTAGAAAAAACATGCTTGCCAGTGTACAGACAAAAGATGGAACATGAATTTTTCCGATCCAGATGCCATTCCAGGTTCCGATCAGTGCTCCAACAATCAAGGCGATAATAATAACAAGATATTCATTTACATTACTGTTTAAGAGCCTCGTTACGATTGCGCCTACCAGACAAACTGTGGAACCGACAGACAGATCGATATTTCCTCCCGTCAGGATGCATAAAAGCATGCCACAAGCCATGACAAATACATAGGCATTCTGTAAAAGCAGATTCGAAAGATTCTGAGGATAGACCATGCGACCACCTGTAAAGATGTTAAAAAGCAAGAACACCACCAGCAGTGTTATGATCATGGAATTTTTTATCAGTATATTTTTTATTCTGTTCATTGTTCTTGACCTGCCTTTTTGTTCTGTCTGAGTATAGCCGAGAGTATCATTTCCTGATCAGTGTCCTTGGCATCCAGATCAGCGATTATCTCTCCTTCGCTCATGACATAGACTCGATTACACATGCCTAATATTTCAGGCAATTCGGATGATATCATGATGATTGTCTTTCCTTCCAAAAGAAGTTCTTTCACCAGAAGATAGATATCATATTTTGCCTTAACATCTATACCCCTGGTCGGCTCATCAAGGATCAATATATCACTATCAGTAAATAACCACTTAGACAATAGAACTTTCTGCTGATTACCACCCGATAGATCTCTGACACTCTGTAAAGAAGAGACCGACTTGTTTCTGGTCTTCTTCCGATATTCATCTGCTACTTCTGTTTCTTTATCCTTATCAATAATCCCGTGTTTCTCTACTTTATCTAACGAAGCCAAGGTTGTATTAAAAGAAATCTTCTCATCTAAAATAAGTCCATTATACATCCTGTCTTCACTTACATATGCCAGTCCACTTAAGATTGCATCCTTAACGCTATGGAAGTCACACTTATTTCCATTTACATATAATTCACCACTTATCTTGGTTCCGTAAGCTTTGCCGAAGATTGACATTGCCAGTTCTGTTCTTCCTGAACCCTGCAAACCATAAAAGCCAACAATTTCACCCTTGTGTACTTTAAAAGATACGTCATTGATTATCTTCTTATCCTGATAGATTGGATGATAGACGTTCCAGTTTCTGACTTCCAGAACTACTTCATCAGAGATATTTCTTTCAAGATCAGGATATCTGCTGCTGAGTTTACGGCCCACCATCTTACTGATGATTTCATCTTCATCTATCCTGTGATCATTATTAGAAACAGTATCGATCACATTTCCATCTCTTAATACTGTGATACTATCAGAAACTTCAGCTATTTCGTTCAGTTTATGGGAAATCAGGATTGAAGTGATGCCACTACGTTTCAGTTCAAGAAGCAGATCAAGCAATTTCCTTGATTCTTCTTCGTTTAAGGAAGATGTCGGCTCATCAAGGATCAATAGTTTGACATCCTTACTTAGAGCTTTGGCAATTTCTACAAGCTGCTGTTTACCTTTGCCGATATCTTTGATCAGTGTTCTTGGTGATTCTTTTAAACCGACTTTATTCATATAGCCTAAAGCATCGTTATTAGTTTTGCCCCAATCTATACCGATTCTGTTTCTTCTTTCGTTTCCTAAAAAGATGTTTTCTGAAATCGTCAAAGTCGGTATCAATGATAATTCCTGATATACAGTTGCAATGCCCTTTTCTTTAGAATCTCTAACAGAAGAAAAATGACACAATTCATTTTCAAAAAACACTTCACCTTCATATGAACCGTATGGATAAAAACCGCTCAGAATATTCATAAGCGTTGATTTTCCTGATCCGTTTTCTCCAACCAGTGCATGGATCTCTCCTTTTCTGATTTTAAGGTTTACGTGATCTAGAGCCTTTGCACCAGGGAAGGACTTGCTGATATTGATCATTTCCAGTATGTAGTCAGTCACTTTAGTCTCCTGTTAATGAAAGCAGATACTCATGATTTTCATCCCAACGATAATTGCCTGAATCAACCAGAGTCTGGATATTGTTTTTTGTAATAACTGTAGGTAAAAGTAAAAATGAATCTACGATCTTTTTGCCATTGTCATATGACTTATTATCAAAGACACATTCTATCGGTAACGAATCAATAATACTTTCATCTAAAGTCTTACCAGACAGCAGAGCTTTTACCAGTTCAACTGTCACGATAGCTTCATCCTGAACGTTTTTATAGACGGTCATCGCCTGTTTACCGTTGATAATATTTCGTAAATTGGCAATATTGCCATCCTGACCGGTAATAAGGGGATAGTTGTTACCGAAATAGTCTGAAGAAACAGCCTGAGCTGCTCCTAAAGCGGTATTATCATTATTCGCAATAATCGCATCAAGCCTGGTGCCATCACCATAATAAGACGCTAAAGTGTCCTGCATGTTCTGATAGGCCAGATCAGTTGACCAGTCATTTGTTGCGTTCTGTTCGAAAGTCATTTTTCCAGAAGGTATCTTGATTACACCCGATTCGATATATGGTCTTAAAGTATCATAGGCTCCACCAAAAAACATGCGGGCATTATTATCAGCCGGATCGCCGGCAATAATCTCAACATTGTATGCACCATCTTGAGTTTCTATATTTTCGTCAAATTCATTGACATCATTCAGATAATCAAACTTATCAAAAGATGCCAGAGCAAATTTCTGTAAGGTATATTCTGACAACAGACAGCCGACCTCATAGTTGTCAAAAGAAATATAGTAATCAACAGCATCAGTGTTCATAATCAGACGATCATATGAAATGACTGGTATCTGGGCGTATTGCGCATTTTTTAAAGTCTGCGTCAGAGCGTCGCCATCAACAGCACAGACGATCAATACATCAACGCCATCGGCAATCAGACATTCAATGTCATTGTTCTGCTGATATGAATCACTGTTGGAATATCTCAGCTCAACGTTATAGCCGGCACTTTCAAACTTCTCTTTAAGAAACAAGCCATCCCTACTCCATCTTTCGATTGACTTTGATGCCATGGCGATACCTACCGTCTTGCCTTCAGGGTATAGTTTCTTACTGGCACAGCCACTGATGTTGATCATTAAAAGCACAATCAATAACAACATTATATGTTTTCTTATGGATGTCTTAGAGATGTTTGTATTATTATTTATCATTGTTATTTATAGTTTAAATTGATTCTTTATTTCTTTTATATCTATTATACAGAATCAGTATTTTTCTGTTAAAAAGTACAGGTTGTAAAAGGTCTTCTGACACTTGCCATAATATAGAGCAATGTCCTAAGCAGATCTGGAACAACTAAAAAGCACTTCATAAATAAGTGCTTCATAGTCAAATAAATGATTATTGTCCAGTAAGTTTATTAATAACTGAAACATCGATATCTTTTTCAAAGACAGGTTTGAGCCCAGCTTTATTTACTTCTTCATGTAAGATCTGTAAAGCACGCATCCTGGCAAGCAGATCCTTATGAGCAGGACATTTATAGAGAATGCCATAAACTGCTCCACGAGTACCATAGTAAATCAGACCAAGATTTATCTTTTCAAATATATCTGTTATTTCATCCATCCTGTTTATCGCTTCTGTAAACGCCTTCTTGATCTTCTCCGCATCTTCATTGAATTCAAATTCCAGAGGAATTATCTTGACGTCTTTGATTTTTTCAATTGAAGTAATGGAAGAATTACAGACGGTATAGGTAGAATTGGTAAAGATCGACTGGAATTTGGTTACACGAGCTGAAAAGTATTTGACATCACACTCTTCACCGTTGTATCTGACCATATCACCAACTTTATAGAAATTGGAATTATAGATGTTTATTCCGGCAATGATATCTTTAAGAGTATCTTGCAAAGCAAGACCAACGATCGTGGCCATAATTCCTAGACCTGTTACGATCGAAATGACATTCACACCATGTAATCTCATGATGATAACAACAGCAGCAACGATGACCAGATATTGGACAATAGAGAAGATTACACCAATAAAGGTATTACGATGCTGTTCATCTTTACCCGTATAGGCAACTTTCTTGATCAGATATTTTTTGATGATCTTGAGCAGAAATAATGTTACAGCAATAATCAGAACACTGAAGATAAATGCTTCGGAAGT
>CAMNFQ010000062.1 GCA_946537295.1 uncultured Bacillota bacterium | reverse complement strand
AAAAAAATACGGATCATCCGTATTTTTTAGTAGATATATTCTTTCTTGAAGTTTCTGATTACGATTATCGCGATGATGATCGACATGATCGTGACTGCCACATTACTGATCATCATGACAATGCCTGCTGTCAATTGACCGAAATTTGTGAAGTTCTGTAAGAACCAGAAGACCGGTATCCTGAACAGGAATACTCTCGAAAGATTGATCACCATATTCAGCTTAGTTTTTCCAAGTCCATATAACAGTGCCATTACTGCAGCATTGATACCTAATGGCACAGCGCCAATTACTTCAAAGCGATAAACCATAACGATCATTTCGTGAAACTCAGGACTGCCGGAATCAAATAATGATGCCAGGGCATCGACCTGCCACATTTCTAAAGCCGAGATTACCGCACCAATGATTACATTTATGATCAGTGTTGCATAGAAGGCATCAAGGACTCTTTGGTATTTTTTGGCACCGAGGTTCTGTGAAATGATCGAAGCTGTACCATCCTCATAACCATTCTGCGGATTGGTCGTGATACCGCCCAGGTTATTTGATACACCCATTGCACCAACCATCAGATCACCATAGACCGTACACATGGAATTGACGATTGCCTTACCAAAAGCAAACAATGACTTCTGAGCAATAACAGGTAAGCCACTGCTGATCATCGGCATGACAACTTCCTTTTCCTTACTTACTGCATTCAAAGAGAAACCAAAGGCCTGCTCAGCTTTTAAGGAATTCTTGATCGCAAAGATCAGTAACAGGAACTGTGAGATTAATGAAGCGATAGCGATCATGACCAGATCACCTTTTATGATATAAACAAAGTAGGCAGTAAGGACTAACTTCGTTACAATGACCATGAAATTTAAACGGAAGATCAGCTTGGCATTTCCCCTGGCTCTTTCGACCGCAATATAGACATTATTCAGAAAGGTAAAGACAAGAGTAATCAGCTGTACTGCGAAATAGTTTGTACCGACAGCAATCAGTGCATCAGGTGTTCCTGCCAGTTTCAGAAACTTCCCCGTAAAAGGTAAGATTCCCACCAACATAAATATTCCCAGACTAAGACACATAATGTAGAGTGAACTCACTCTTTTCTTGACCATGACAAAGTCACCCTTGCCAAAAGCTCTGGATATCTGGATACTGGCGCCTACTGCCAAACCTCCGCCTAACGCTGAAAGCAGTAATTGGAGCTGACTCAGATAAGCTACTGCCGAAACTGATTCTTTCGAAATGTGGGCAGCCATCATTGTATCCAGAATTGAAAATATACCAGAAAGAAGATGATAGAAAGCTAGCGGTGTTCCTACATGAAGAACAACCTTCCACATCTTTTCATTCAGGCTCATTTCCAGAAACTTTTCGTCTTTGCTTGTCAGTTTAGCTTTTACTTCCATTATTCCTTGTACTATAAAGATACATTAAAAAGATCAAATTTGGCTACAATTTGATCTTTAATGTTCTTCTTCTTTTTTTAATCTATAATATTGATATGTCACAAAGAAATGAATTCACTAACATCAGATCACTTCTGGAAGCATTAGCCAAGACACTTAATCTGATCAATCCAGAAGTTGAGAATCATCATAAACAGACAGCTTATTTTTCTTTCTTCATTGCCCAACAGCTAGGTTTTGAGCAGGAAGATCTTCATCGCATCGTCTACAGTGCACTATTACATGATGTTGGTTCAATCATTATGGAAGAAAGGCTTTCGATCGAACAGATTGAAAGTGAAGCAGAAAAGTATGCTCATATCGGAGCTGAGATGCTTAAGGATCTTGATGATTTTACCGAAATAGCTGAAATTATTGAAAACTGTCAGACATCTTATCAGAAGCTTCTCATAAATAAAGATATCAATAACTCAAACATAAGACTGGCTGCCATCATCCATCTGGCTGATTTTGTATCAACCTGCCTTGATCCCGATACCAGGATCCTCAATCAGGTTAAAGGGATCTGTGACAACGCCTTAAAATATTCCGGAACAGAATTCATGCCGGAAGCAGTAGAAGCCCTGCTTCAGATCAAAGACAACGAGGTAATCTGGCTTGATGCAATGTTCAATCCATCATTCCTGATGTTCTTTACCGGAGAATTCCATAAGATTTCCCTTGAAAGAACCGCATCATTGACCAGACTGATGTCTCGTATCATCGACTATCGTTCTTCCTTTACCGCCATGCATTCAGCCGGGGTTGCTGCTTCTGCCAGGATCCTGGCGCAATTATGTGGAATGAGCGAAGAAGATTGTCTCAAAATGGAGATTGCCGGTAACCTTCATGATATCGGCAAGCTGGTAGTTCCAAGATCTATTCTGGAAAAGAATGGCAAGCTTACTGATGAGGAATACAACATCATCAAGGAACACCCTTATTACACCAGGCTGATCCTGATGAACATTGAAAACTTTGATCAGATTGCCAACTGGGCTGGTTTCCATCATGAAAAACTTAATGGTAAAGGTTATCCGTTTCATATCGATCCAGCTTCATTAGATAAGGGATCAAGAATCATGGCAGTTGCAGATATCTTCTCAGCAATCACTGAAGATCGTCCTTACCGCACAGGCATGCCTAAAGAAAAGGTTATAGCGATCTTAAATGAAGATGTCGAAAGAGGAGACATTGATCCTGAGATTGTAAGGATTCTTATCGATAATTATGAACTCGTCGATTCTGAAAGAGGCAGAATGTCCAAGATCGCCGGTAAACGTTACTATGATTCCATGAAATGAAAGAGGGTATAAACCTCTTTCATTTTTCTTATCATATGATCTTTTTAAGCCATTGTATAATTTTTTATGGATAAGAAGGAGTAATGAAAATGCAGGCAAGTCAGTTTAAAGATCATCTGGTTAATCAGCTCATTCCGTTCTGGAATAATCTTGAGGATAAAGAAAATGGCGGATTTTACGGTTATGTCGATAAAGACCTCAGAATCGAAAAGAAAGCCTCAAAGGGCGTCATTATCAACAGTCGAATCCTCTGGTTTTATTCAGCTGCCTATCAGTTACTGAAAGATGAAGAACTGCTGCATAAAGCTGATCAAGCCTATGCATTTTTAAAAGAACACTGTTACGATCAACTAAACGGCGGCGTTTACTGGTCTTTGACTTATGATGGCAAGCCACTGGATTCCATCAAGCATACCTACAATCAGGCCTTTGCTATCTACGCATTAAGTGAATACTATATGGCATCAGCTAATAGAGAAGCTCTTGAACTTTCCTATGAGATCTATGAACTCATCGAAGAAAAATGTCGGGACAAGGATGGCTATCTTGAATCCTTTGCTGTTGATTTTACACTCGACCCCAATAATGACAAACTCTCGGAAAACGGCGTCATGGCTCAAAGGACGATGAACACTCTCTTACATGTCTTGGAAGCCTATACCAATCTGTATAAGGCTGATCATAACCAGAAAGTTAAAGAAAACCTAAAAACGATCATCAACATCTTTGAAACGAAGATCTATGATTCCGATAATAGAAGGATGAAGGTATTCTTCGATAAAGAATATAATTCGCTGATCGATCTATATTCCTATGGTCACGATATCGAAACATCCTGGCTGATGGATAAGACAAAGGAAGTGCTTGATGATGACGAGTACTCAACTATTATTCTGAAGATGACTGATTTAATGGTGTCAGAAGTTTTGAAACATGCCTACGACGAAAACACCCACGCTCTTTTTAACGAGTGCGAAAACGGCATCAATGATAAAAAGAAAGTCTGGTGGGTACAGGCCGAAGCGGTCATCGGTTTCTATAACGCCTATCAGAAAATGCCCGAAAGAAATGATTTCCATGAAGCATCTGCCAAGATCTTTGATTTTATTCAGAAAAAAATGATCGACCAAAGATGCGGTGAATGGTATGAAAACATCCTGCCTGATGGTACAACCGATCTTTCCCGCGGCATCGTCCACGAATGGAAAGGTCCGTACCACAATGGCAGGATGTGTATTGAAATGTATAGACGCCTTTCAGTTACGGAATGAACATTTCGCAAATAAAGACATATAGGTTTCTTAAAAGTTTTGCTTCTACACCTTTATATTAATCTCTTTATTTTTCGTATGCAGGTGACCAGCTCGCAAATCCTTTAAGCTGTTCATCAGTTCGATGATAATATCTTTCACCCTTATTAAGTTTGGCAATTTCCTTCATCTCTTCATCAGTTAAGGTGAAATCCATTATATCCAAATTGTCTTTTATATGAGCTACATTCTTGCTTCCCGGTATTACAACAAAACCCATCTGTGTATGCCATCTTAAGATTATCTGTGCATTGCTCTTGTGATACTTGTTACCAAGCTTTGTAAAGATCTCTTCATTGATCAGAGAACTGTCGCCATGTCCTAATGGGTACCAGGACATAAGTCTGATGCCATACTTATCCAAGGTATTTCTGAGTTCATCCTGAGCAAAGTATGGATGTGCTTCAACCTGAATGAACTGAGGTACTATTTCCCACTTCTTTTCCAGTTCCGCAATATATTCTCCCTCAAAATTGGAAATACCGATATTCTTTGCTTTTCCTTCTCTATATGCCTTTTCCAAAAGACGATATCCCGCAAGCCAGTTTCCGGCTGGCTGATGGATATAAAGCAGATCGACATAATCAGTACCAAGTCTTGCCAGTGTTTCCTCTACTGCATTTTCATTTTCATATTCACTTGGCCAGAGCTTTGTGGAAAGAAAGATCTCGCTCCTATCAACTCCACTGTCTCTCATTCCTCTTCCAACTGCCTTTTCATTCACATAGGCGTTGGCAGTATCAACCAGACGATAACCCATCTTTAATGCTTCTCTTACTGAATTCTCAGCATCTTTTGGATTAAGCATAAATGTTCCTATTCCAATAAGCGGACATTTTAATCCATTGTTTAAACTGATGTTTTCCATATTCTCTCCTTATATTGTTATTTATTAGTTATCACACTGTAACCAGTTTCCATCTTCTTTAATGAAGTTCGTATCTGTGTGAAGGGTCCAGCTACCTGATATTCCATATACTCGTGCTTTTAGTGTCACATCTGCCTTTAGGTTTGCGTGATCTCCATCTACTTTGATCTGAGGATTATGTATCTGATAGCCATAATAGTTCAATGTGCCATTTTTTATTTCTTCAAAGAATTCTTCTCTTGTCTGTTTCTTTCCCGACATATGAGTAAAGGTCTTATCGCTCGTTGTCAGACTTCTCATTGTCTCTACGTCTTTAGCGATCATTGCCTTCTGCATCTTTTCATATGCCTCCAGAATCTTCTTTTCTTCTGACATTCAGATATTCTTCTTCAGATAATCAACGACCTGCTTCTCGCTTGATGATGCATCTGCACCATGGATCGCAAGTCCTCTTACAAATTCTGCACCTTTGATAGTATTCTTCAGATCCTTTTCGCAATGTCCCATTCCTGACCCTTCATGAGTCATGATCGGTAAGACCTTCTTACCAGTGAAATCAAGTTTTTCAATTGCGGAGAAGATCGCCATTGGGTATGTGCCCCACCAGCATGGTCCGGCAATAATGATGTTGTCATATCCGGAAATATCATCCAGATAACTCTTTAGTTCAGGTCTTTCATTATTATCAAGTTCACTTTGTGCTTCTCTGATACAATCCATGTAACTTTTGGCGTATTCTTTTACCGTTTCTACTTTAAACAGATCCGCATCGAAGTTTTTCTTAATAAATTCCGCAACATATTCTGTATTTCCTTTATTAATGTTTTTTATTGCACCATTTACGTAGTTTTCACCACTTCTTGAATAATAGATAACCAGATTCTTCATTTTCATACCTCTCTTACAGTTTTATTGTAAAAGATGTTTAAATAATTATCTAATTGAATTATTATATAATTAATAAAATTATTTTATTATGAACACCAAGTATTTTGATTCCATCCTGGAACTTGCCCGTACCAAGAATTTCAACAGAGCTGCTGAAAATCTTTATATAACCCAGCCTGCTTTGACCTATCAGATCAATTCTGTTGAAGAAGAGGTCGGTTTCAGGATCTTTGATCGCTCTGGTAAAGGAGCCAGTCTTACTCCCGCTGGCGAACAGTTTATCGTTACGATCAGGGATCTTAATGAACAGCTCAAGCGTTCTGTCGAACAGGGACAGAACTTCTCATTTCATTATCGCGATAATTTCCGGATCTCCATGTCAGTCAGATCAGCCCTTTTCTATCTGCCGGAGATCATGAATATCTTTGAAAAAGAGGAACCTTCAGTTTCTATCACGCCTTATTTTGATTATTATCACTCTGTTGATTCCTTTTTAAGAGGAGAAGCAGATATCCTGTTTGCCCTGAAGGAACAGATCAGACAGATACCTGATATCACGAGCTATCCTTTATATGATTCCCACATCTATCTTGTCTGTCGTAATGACGATGTACTATGTGAAAAACAGCTGATCAGTGAATCTGATCTTGAAGGAAGAACATTGATGGTCGGAGGAGGATCCCCCCTGCCTCTACGTACCGTACAACAACGCATTATCAGAAATGGAAAGATCTCTTACTTTAACAGTAACGATCATGATACTTCTCTGACCTATGTTTCTTCCGGTAAGGCACTGGTACTCTCTCCCGGTTTTCTCAACGATCATATCGATCGTTTCCGCTGGATTCCTTTTGACTGTAAGGAAACAATACCTTGTGTCCTATGTACTCATAGCGATGATAAGAGAAAACCACTACATGATCTTATAAATCTCATTATTGATTTCTATGCGAAAAAGAAAGATCTGTAAAGACCTTTCTGTTATAATCTTATTGGACATGACTTCGAATCAGAAAATATTACGAGTCTTTGCGACCATCGATCTCTTTCTTGGTATCCTTGGTGTGATCACCACACTTTTTATTGATGAACATATTGAATATGTCGTACTTATAAGTGGTATCGTAAGTATCATCAGCGGCATCTGTTCACTGATGGTGGTAAAGGATCCTGAGAAAGTCGAAATTGCGGATATTATATCGCTAATCAATATCTTCATAACTTCCTTCGGTCTGATCAGAACCCTGATCAAACATGAACCATATGATGATGTCACTTCCGAATTCCTGGAACTGGCCGTTACGATCTATGTTCACATAATCCTGCTTAATATTAAAGATGAAATAAAGGACCGTTAGGTCCTTTAATTGTTTCTTTCTGCTTTCATCTTCTTCTTATTTATATACATATTCCGATCAGCTCTGATAAATACTGAGTTATATGATCTGTCGGTTGTCGGTTCATATAGCGCATAACCGATTGCGGCAGATGTTCTGTTCCATTCTTCAAGACTCTCATCATCAGAAAGCTCTTTGATTTTTGTCTTGAAGATATTTATCAGTTCATCACGATTCTTATAATCTTCATTCATCAGGATAGCTACAAATTCATCTCCCCCGATCCTGAACAGTGCTGAACGCTTAAAGATTGGAGATATTATTTTAACCAGATTCTTTAAGGCAATATCGCCTTTTTCATGTCCATAGGTATCATTGATCTTCTTCAAGAAATTAAGATCGATCATCACAACTGCAAATTTTGCTTCATTCTTTCTGATACTTTCATCAATCTTTTTGACATATTCCTTATATGCTGTAACGTTTCTTAATCCTGTAAGTCCATCGACTGTTGCGAGTTTACCCATCGTCTCTGCTTCGATCGTCTTGTTTTCAAGCTGATCCTTTGTCTTAAGAAGATCGAGGATATAATCGTTCATGTTGTTCTCCATCTGTTTCATGGAATCAGACAGTTTTTCGATCTCATCATTTGTCTGAATATTCAGACTGTTGAACTTGTGGTGTTGAATATCATTCTCTTCTGCCAGATATTTTTCCGCTGCATCTGAAAGTTTCAGGATCGGTTCAACAATGAAGTGATTTGTCTGTTTTGCGGCAAAGTAAGAGGTTACCAGCGTTATTATCGTCAGTAATAGTGAAGAAGTGAGTCCGATCCTGAGACGTTTCTCTCTTAAAGACTTTAAAGATACATCAACGCCCAACATGCCGATAACTTTTCCCACTTTATTGTGAATCGGCGTGGCTGCAGTGACGATATTTCCAAATCTTTTATTATTCGTAATGATCGCAGGGATGCCAAGTTCCGGATTATCGATCACCGCTATTCTGTCTTGTGAGATCTTATCCAGAATTCCCGGCTCAAGATCATTTTTATCTGAGGCATCTGCCAGATAGACAATATCTTTGGTTTCTTCATCAATATAAACTACATGGATGGATTCAAGATTGTTTTCTTCCAGATAAATATTCAGAAATTCCGAGATATCCTTATATTCCTCTGTCTTTTTTATTCCTTTATACTGTGAAATATACTTATCATACTCTTTTGATGCACTATCCTTCAGATAGACTCTTGATTCTGAGTTATCAAGAATACTGTCAACATTTTCCTTGAGTTTTTCAACATCTTCAGCATCAATAAAAGTTGCAGCCGTTCTTGAAAGATCATCTGCTTTGTTAATGAGATTGTTTTTAAGTATATTGTTGGTTATGAGTACATCGACCACGATCGCAACTCCACTGATGATCAAAGCAAAAACGATCACCAGCATAACCATCTTATTCTTTAATGGATATTTGACATTCATGATATGTAACCCTTTGTCGTCACTTTTATTTTAACAGAGTTTTACCTGCTTTAGTTTTACAACTGTTTAAATAAGCCTTATTTTCTGCAATTTTGTTCCAGTCAATAGTATTTATAGTTTTTATATGTTATAATCCCCTTATCTTAAAGAAGAGTTATTTATGATCAATTGGTTAAGTAATTATGACTACGATTACGCTCTGGCCGCCATTCCGGTTCAGATCGTTCTTTTGACGTTTTATTCCGTCCGCAGAAATTTGCCTATCAGGCAAAGTAAGAGTTTTGTTATTGTCATGTTCGCAAACCTGATCATGACTATTACTGACATTATAGCTTGTGAGATCAACGAGATCTATAATCAGTTTCCTATTGCGATTGTATATCTTGTTAATATAGTTTATTTTCTATCATTTATTATCAGAGGCTGGGCACTTTTTGACTATACTGCTGAATCATGCCGTGAATATAAGATCCTTGATTCCCGTTCCCGTTTTCTGGCAGCCTTGCCTTTAATGCTGGTATCATGCTTTGTCCTGGTGACACCATGGTTAGGAACAATCTTTACTATTGGGGAATCAGGTTATCAGAACTGTTTCCTGTATCAGTCGATCTATATCTGTAATTATTTCTATATATTTGC
>CAMNFQ010000061.1 GCA_946537295.1 uncultured Bacillota bacterium | reverse complement strand
CAGATCTTATTTAGCACCATCAATGAAGGCTTTGATCGCATTAGCGTCCTGGTAACCACCAGTCTTGGCAGCGACCTCACCATCCTTGAAGATATAGACTGTCGGAATAGACATGATGCCATACTTTTCAGCCAGCTCCATGTTTTCATCGATATTTACTTTGACAAATTCTATATCAGAATATTCTTTTGATACTTCTTCAAGAACAGGAGCAAGCATCTTACAAGGTCCACACCAGTCAGCAAAGAAATCGACAAGTGTTGTACCACTCTTGATAGTCTCATTAAATTCTTCAGTGTTGATAATCTTCATATGTGAATTCCTCCTGCTCTAATTATCCATATAAGCCTGATCTTTTTAAAGTGAAATGCTCAACTATTTCAATAAGGAAGCTGCAGCTTCATCAACGATCACTGTAACATCAGGATGTTTCTGTAAGATCGAAGCAGGACATTTTTCATCGATTGGTCCTTCGATCATATCCTTGACAGCCTGAGCCTTATTGGCACCAGTTGCGATCAGTAAGATACTCTTGGCTTTCATGATCGTACCGATACCCTGAGTAACAGCCTGAGTTGGAACCTTAGTGATATCGTTATCAAAGAAACGGCAGTTATCCTTGATCGTTGATTCCGCAAGATCTGTTACATGTGTACCGGAATCAAATGCTGTACCAGGCTCATTGAAGGCAATGTGACCATCTGAACCGATACCAAGCAGCTGAACATCAACTGGTGATTCTGCGATCATTTCATCATAATGTCTGGCCTGTGCTTCCAGATCCTCACCTAAGCCTGATGGAACATGGGTATTTTCTTCCGGAATGTCGATATGATCAAACAGATTTCTGTGCATGAATGCATAGTAGCTTTCCGGATGAGTAATTGGTAAACCGACATATTCATCAAGATTGAATGATTTTATCTGCTTATAGCTTGTACCATTTTCCTTATGATCCTTTACCATGCGCTGGTAGAGACCTAAAGGTGTGGAACCGGTCGCAAGACCTAAGACCTTGCCGGGTTCAATAAACTTCTTCATGACTTCAAAAGCCTTGTCTGAAGCTTCTTCGTAATCTTTTACCTTTATTAGATTGATCATTTTAATTAAAACCTTCTTTCAATATTATTATAATCAAAACTTATCAGATTATTTCGAAACTGTAAGCTATTTTATAATCTTCACCCTTTTCAAGTACGATATTATCTCTTTGTTCAAAAGGAGTTTCAGTATCATTCTTATCGATCGTATTGACCCATGGCTCCAGACATACAAATGGCGCATGAGGTGTCCAGATCGCAAAGATCCTGTACTTGTCATCAGTATACATCCTGACCTTGTTTTCCCCATCACTCAAAGTAAAGACTCTGCTTTGAGGATTTTTAATGATATAGGTAGGATACTTTTCAAACAGTTCATAGCTCAGATCCAGTCTTCTGTTTTCCACATCATCCTTTTCAAATTCGATCCAGTAATCAGAAAATTTCTTATCTTCAACTAATGGACATCTGAAAGCCGGATGTTGGCCAAAACCAAAGTAGAGCTTACCATCTTCCCTGTTTATTACCTGATAGTTGATATAAACCCTGTTTTCCTTAAGTGTATAGGTGACATTAAGTTCAAAATGATAAGGATATTCCTTATAGGTATCTTCGCTATCACATAACTGAAATCTTAATTCATCATCAGTCTTGGAGATAAAAGTAAACTCGCTTTTCCGACAGAAGCCATGATTATTTACCTGGCAATCCTTACCCTTGAAATTAAGGATCTTATTAGCCGGAGCTGAGACATGAGGAAATAATAGAGGATTTCTGTTGGCCCAGTATCTGGCATCACCATCCCACATGTACTCGATATCTTTATCTTTTCTTCTGAAGCTTGCGATCTCACAGGCCTTAGTATCGACCTTAAGGATCGCAAGATCATTTTCCAGTGTATAGATCATAAAAAAATAGTGAATTACTTCACTATTTCTCCTAAAGCACTGCCTTTGATTCCGGCTGCATTACCCTCATCGGTATCGATGTGCATAGCAAGCGCAAAATCATCTCTGACTCTGACAACAGTATCACCAAATATCAGGCTTCTGTTTTCAGTTTCTACTTTAACACTGACGATATCACCATTCTTGACACCATAGTTCTCTGCATCAGCAGGAGTCATATGAATATGTCTCTTGGCGGCGATAACGCCTTTATCCAGTTCGATCTCACCACATGGACCAACCAGCTTGATACCGGCTGTACCTTCGATATCACCTGATTCTCTGATCAGAGCTTCAACACCTAAGGTTCTTGCATCAGTTAATGAAAGTTCAACCTGTGCTTCTTTTCTTTCTGGACCAAGTATTGATGCCTTGAGTTCACCTCTAGGACCAACGATAGTCAGCTTTTCTTCACATACGAACTGACCAGGCTGAGAAAGAGCTTTCTTAACAGTAAGCGCATGTCCTTCACCTAAAAGGATCGCAACCTGTTCCTTAGTCACATGGATATGACGAGCACTGATTTCAACAATAAATTTTTCCATTGATTTAATTTACCCCATCTTTCTTCTGTCTATATTATAGTACGTTTTTCTATCTTCTTAGCGCCTGTTTTGCGGCTCTGTCCATTGAACGCTTCTTATCGCTTTCGCGTTTATCATAAAGCGTCTTTCCTTTAGCCAGAGCTATCTCGATCTTGGCTCTTCCCGCATCATTAAGATAGATCTTTAAAGGGATACAGGTATAGCCCTGGATCTTGCATTTGGAAAACAGCTTGTTTATCTCTCTTTTGTGTAAGAGAAGCTTTCTGTCTCTGGCCTCTTCATGATTGTTGTAGGTAGCTTCCTTATATAAGGAGATATTCATACCCTTGATATAGGCTTCACCATTAAGAAAAGACACATAAGCTTCCTTAAGTGATACTTTTCCTTTTCTTAGTGATTTGATCTCTGAGCCCATCAGGGAAATACCTGCTTCATATTTTTCTTCAATGAAGAAATCATGATAGGCTTTTCTGTTTACCGCAATATCTTTCATGATGCTGAAGTTTAAAATAGCGAAATCACTGTTTCGCTATTTTCTGTCTTATTCTGTAACTCTGATGATAATGACCAGGATAAAGAACAGGATTCCCAAAGCCATAGTCACATAGGAAATGACCTTCTCAGGACCACGTTCCTTGACGTTCTGGAACAGTCCCAGATCACCATTTCCGGTAAAAGCGGAAAGGGCATCTGATTTACCACCCTGTAACAGGGAAATGATTATCAGTAATACAGCAACGATTAGTAATAATACCTTCATACTTTACTCCTTAGAACTCTGCCTTAGACAGATCAACATAATTGATGTCGGTAGGTGTCTCTCTACCAAACAGGATGATCAGTACGGTAGCAACCTGTGTCTGATCATTCATTGATTCAACTTTACCTTCCATACCTGAGAATGGACCTGACAAGATCTTGACAGAATCGCCAACAGCGAAATCAACTTCCACATTCTTATCAGACTGGCCGATTCTTCTTAAGATCTTTTCGATCTCATCCTGCTTGACTGGGAATGGCTTGGCACCACCACCTGATGAACCGATAAATCCGGTAACACCCGGAGTGTTTCTGACAACATACCATGCTTCATCAGTCATGATCATTTCAACAAACAGGTAACCAGGGAAGATGTTCTTGACGACTTCCTTGGATTTTTCATTCTTAACTTCGATCTGGGTCTCTTCCGCAACAACGATCCTGAACAGATTTTCAGAGATACCCATTGTTTCCAGACGTTTTTCCAGATTATCTTTTACACGGTTCTCATGACCCGCATAGGTATTAACGACATACCATTCTTTCTTATTAGCCTGATCTGACATATTAGAGTACTCCTAACGCATTCAGTAATGCTGAAACGACGACCAGACAGATAGCGAAAAAGACAACGAAGAAACCGGTAAAGATGATGACCTGTACTGAGTTAGTCAGCAGATCGCCCTTCTTCGGCCAGCGGATCTTTGAGATCTCTTTCCATATAGCATTCAGATTAAACCACTTCATAGCACCCTCCTACTTTGTCTCCTTGTGCAGAGTGTGTTCGTTGCACCTTGGACAGTATTTCATCAGTTCAATACGCTCTGTATTGTTTTTATTCTTGTTTGTCGTATAGTTACGCGACAGACATTTGCTGCAGGTAAGAATTACTTTCTTTTTATCTTTCATAATTCCTCCATAAGGTAAATAAAAAGTTATCTTCTTTCGATAACCAACTTTATATTAGCACTAATTCCCTAAAAGTCAATAACAAAAGGCTGAATAGCACTTTTTAAAGTGCTATTCACTACTTTCATTCAGATGTTTTCTGAGTCTTTTGCGGATATTACACAAACGGTTATCAACCCTTTTGACATTGATGCCTAGATCATCAGCGATCTGCTGATAGGAACTGTCATCCTGTTTCATCGTAATGATCTTCTGATCTTCCTTGGAAAGATCAGCTATGAACTGTTTCAGTTCTCTGCGGAATTCCTTTTCCTTATGATATTGAGCAGGATTCTCCTGAA
The DNA here is from genome assembly GCA_946537295.1 of uncultured Bacillota bacterium. Classification (GTDB taxonomy): domain Bacteria; phylum Bacillota_I; class Bacilli_A; order Erysipelotrichales; family Erysipelotrichaceae; genus Colivicinus. The sequence goes on along the minus strand of CAMNFQ010000061.1, from coordinate 4,875 downwards.
TTCTGAAAGGCAGTGAATGGTCTGAGATCAGATCCAGTGAGACATTCTCTTCATTATAGGTACGGCTATATTTGCGAAAGGAATTCAAGATTCCCGAACGGATCGCAATATAGGCATACGATGAGAATTTGACATTGCGGTCTTCTTCATAACTAAATACAGCATTATAGAGAGCGAGACAGCCCTCCTGATATAGATCTTTCTCATCGATCCGATAGTCGCCGTTTGATAGTTTGAAGGAATAGATGATCTTATAGATCATACGATGATGAAGATCCAATAGCTGCTTAAACGCATCTTCATCATTAGCTTTGATTCTGCGAATAAGATCTTTCATAACCTGATTATGCAATATAAAAAGAGATGTTCTTATAAACAGTTCATCTCTATTTTTATCAATATCTATCCACAAATGTGGAAAACTCATTCACTTCTTTTAGCTAATACATTATATATAAGGATACCTGCTGCCACCGAAGCATTGAGACTGGTGACTTTTCCAAGCATCGGAAGTCTGACGATATAGTCGCATTCTTCCTTGACAAGTCTTGACATACCCTTGCCTTCTGAACCGATGACCAGTACGGTATTCATGTGGTAATCGATATCGGTATACATATTTTCACCCGAGCCATCAGATCCCACGATCCAGTAACCCTGCTTCTTGAGATATTTTATTGTATTGACCAGATTTGTAACTTCGCCAACCTTGACATATTCTAATGCCCCACAGGCAACCTTGGCGACTGTATCATTGACCTTGACGGAATTATGAGATTTGTATATCACTCCATCTACCCCGGCACATTCGCAAGTCCTGATGATGGCACCAAGATTATGAACATCCTCAAGACCATCCAGTATCACAATCAGGCCTTCCTTGTCCTTGAGCATATCTTCAACTCTGGCCATCTTGTATTCCTTTACTTCTGCCACAAAACCCTGATGGTTACCGGAATGACTTAATTTATCAAGCATCTTCCGATCACAAATCGTATATTCAATTCCTTTGCCTTTGACATCCTTATCATTAAGCACATAGGCCCTGATGATTCTTTTGTTGGCTAAAGCTTCAAAGAAAGAATTACGGCCATAGACATAGTTACTCATTTCTGATTCCTCCTTCAAATACCTTCGCAAAGAATTCATCCAGTCTTTTTGGATCTGACAGATACAGGAACCCACAGATTGCTTCTAATCCTGAAGCACATTCATAGGTCCTCAGATCACCATTCTTGGGAATATGTGAGATATGATTTCTGCCTCTTTTATAGGCATCAAGTTCAGCTTCACTAAAGAAATTATCCTTTTTCAGTCTTTCGAAAACCTTTGTCTGACCCTTGGCTGAATTATAGCCATTGCATAAAGACTGTAGGGATTTAGATGACTGGTAGCCGTTTTCAATAAAGAACTGCCTTACCCTTAAAGTAAATACAGCATCACCAATAAAACTCAGACTGTTACCCGAGACCTGCTTAAGATCCATTAAAGAATTCCCTTTGCGATCAGTTCATTACGATAAGAGTCAGCTGTTTCAAAGTCCTTATCGGCCTTTGCCTTGTTCCAGTTATCATAGATCTTCTTATCATCATCACTAAGTACGATCTTATCAATAAAGATGCCAAGGATCTCCAGCATCTTTTCGATCGCGTTATAGTTCTTACTTACTTCATTCCAATCAATATCTCTGGTACGAAGTGACTGATTGAGTAGTTTAACTGTATCAAAGATGACCATGTAGGCATTTGGTGTATTAAGATCATCAGCCATCTGATCAAGGAATTCCTGATACTTTTCCTTATTGAAATCATCGCTGAGTACAACACCGGCGATCTGCGATTTTACTTCCACCTGTTTCAGAACTGTTTCAATCTTATTCAGTTCTGTTTTGGCTGCATTAAATGTCTCGTCATCATAGATCAGAGAATCACGATACTTTCCTGAAAGTAAGAACCATCTGACCAGATTGGCACCATGTTCCGCAATGACATCCTTGGCCCATTGTGTATTACCTAAAGACTTTGACATCTTGCCGCCCTTGGTCTCTAACATGCCATTATGGATCCAGTAGTTAGCCAGACGATGGTGGTTACAACATTCAGACTGAGCCATCTCATTTTCATGGTGTGGGAACTTAAGATCCTTACCGCCACCATGGATATCAATCAGACCACTGTTGAATTCCTTACCGATCATGACAACACATTCAGTATGCCAGCCAGGTCTTCCTTCACCCCATGGTGAATTCCATTTGATACCTTTATCAGTCTTTTTCCACAAGGCAAAATCCAGCGGATTCTTCTTGAGATCATTTGTTTCTACTCTGGCACCCGCATTGAGATCTTCCAGTTTCTGATGAGACAGTTCGCCATATTTTGGATCAGACTCTACGGAAAAATAGACATCACCATCCACAACATAGGCATTGCCATTCTTGACCAGCTTATCAATAAAGGCAATGATCTCATCCATTGTTTCGGTTACTCGTGGTGTGACATCAAGCGGAATAATATTTAAGGAATTTCTGACATCGTTATAAGCCTTGATATATCTTTCAGCGATCTCATTTTCACTTACACCTTCTTCAATAGCCTTGTTGATGATCTTGTCATCAACATCAGTGAAATTGGAAACAAACTTGACCTTATAGCCCAGTGCCTCAAAAGTTCTGCGCAATGTATCAAAGACCACGATCGGACGGGCATTACCGATATGCGCATGATTGTAGACTGTTGGTCCACACACATACATGCTGACTTCATTTTCCTTTATTGGTACAAACTCTTCTGTTTTAAGAGTATAGCTGTTATACAGTTTCATTTCTTATCTTCCTCCAAATAATATTGATAGATACTGTCTTTGAGTTTCACCCAGCTTTTCATTTCCTTGCTGGTCAAAGAATAATCAGGTTTGATCTTGCCAGTCCTGATCAGTTCAACGATCTCTTCATCAGTAAATCGACCCTCAAAGCCTTTAATTTTCCAGATCTTGTTTTTCTTCATTTTCTGCGATCCTACAATAAGTATATTCTATTTCCATATCAAGCAGTTCAGCCTTGCTTAAAGTCTTACCATCAAGATTGGAATTGGAAACAGTTATCTCATCACCTGCACAGATATCATCTTCGCTTGATGGTGTTGATCTGATCTTGCTCTTATCAACACCTAAAGATACCAGGTAGTTGATAAATTCTTCTTCTGTTCCATATTCACCAGGATTGAAAGTATAGCTGATCTCCGGTTTATTATATGTAAAGTTAAGCATGAAAGTATCTGAATCAGTATAGTCACCTTCACCAACTGAAACAATCGAGATCGTATAGTTCTTGCCTTCCGTCATATTCTCGGTTTCAAACCTGACAACTTCTTCCTTATCGATTCTTCTTGAGACACCAATGCCCACATCCATGCTTACAATATAACCTGAAGCATTGCTGACACCCTTAAACTGTACCGATACATTCTTATCATCAATGGTATATTCAACATCAGATACCATATCAAGTTTCTGCTTGACCAGTTCTTCCTTAACAAACTGACCATAGCTGTTATTTCCAACACCATAGATCTTCTTGCCATCAAAACCGATCAGATAGTCACTGGCACCATCGATCGCAATGATATTTGACCACTTCTCAACTTCTGATCTGATCGCATCATTATCCAGTTCAATATGAACCTTGCCATATCTATCTAAACCAGCCACAAAGGAATCACCACAGGCAACATCAACGATATCACTCCATGATTCTGCTTCCAGATAATTCTGGGAATTCTTGGTAAAGACATCAACTGTATGATCATCACATAAGATAGCCAGATTGTTTTCACTTGAAGCAATATCTCTGATATTGGTATAGCTTTTTATTGATCCGGAACCAATGAAGTTACCGGAAGAATATAAAACGCCATCATTATCCATAACGATCGAACCATTGGCACTCGCATAGACTTTCTTGATGTTACGTGTATCAGCTACATCACAAGCACCACCGGAATTATCACCAACGCATCTCACTCTGCCATTGGAATCAACAGCCAGGATATGACTCTTACCGGCAGCAACATCAACGATATTGTGCCAGTCATCAACTTCTCTGGCATACTTGGCGATAAGTCCCGCATAGGAAACAGTACCATCCTCATTTAAAATGATAGAAAAACCTTCACCTTCACATACCTTTATGGCATTGGAACTGGTAAGGTTGGACAGTTCTCCATTCGCATTGGAACCTGAACCATTTACTGCCGCATAATCATCTATATATATAACAGTAGTTTCTGAAACAGATAATCTGTTAATATTCTCTTTAACTGGTGTAAATGGTCTGGCGGTATTCTGTAAAATTATAAACATGACCACAATCGTCACTAACAGCACCGCAATGATAATGGAAGCGACCTTATTCTGATCATAGAAATCCTTTATCTTATCCAAAGCTGTTTTTTCAGCCGTAAAGTATTCAATATTTATCTCATCAGTATTGGCCTTATTGACCTCATAGAGAGTGACATCTTCACTGTTTCTGAAAACTTCCACAAGATCGATATGATATAAGGAAGCCAGCTTTTTCATCTGATCATAGCTGATCATTCCTGAACCATTCTCATAACCCATATATTCCAAAGTATCAACACCTAAAATATCCGCAAGATATGATTGCGAATAGTTGTAGTGTTTACGCAGTTTTACCAGTTTTCCAGGCAGATGATTCATATTATTATGATAACATCATCATAAGATTAAAGAAAAACGCCCTTTTCATCTCTTTTTACCTCCAGATATCTTGAAAAAGCCTAATTCTTATGTTAAACTATGTAAGCAATGTGCCCGAATAGCTCAGTCGGTAGAGCGTCCGGCTGTTAACCGGCAGGT
>CAMNFQ010000060.1 GCA_946537295.1 uncultured Bacillota bacterium | reverse complement strand
TTTTTTTGTAAAGAAAAAGCACTCCGAAGAGTGCTTGTAACGTAATTCTGAAATTAACGCTTAGAGTACTGAGGTCTTCTACGAGCTCCTCTTAATCCATACTTCTTACGTTCTTTAGCACGAGAATCACGTGTTAAGAAGCCTGCTTTCTTTAATACAGGTCTGAAGTCTTCACCAACTTCCAGTAAAGCACGAGCGATACCATGTCTCATGGCACCTGCCTGACCTGTTAAACCACCACCGTAGACATTGATGAAGATGTCATACTGACCATCTGTACCTGTTTCTACAAGTGGAGATTTTACTACCATTCTTAAGATTTCCTGAGGCAAGTATTCTTCGAGAGTCTTTTCACCGACCATAATCTTACCTGTACCAGGTGTCATATAGACACGTGCTACAGAAGATTTACGTCTTCCTGTTCCAAGGTAATTTACATTTGTTTTCTTTTTAGGCATTGATTTTCTCCTTATTTAAGCTCAATTGGCTTTTGAGCGGTATGAGGATGTTCAGCACCTTCATAGACATATAAGTGAGTTCTCATACGATCACCCAGCTTATTGTGTGGAAGCATACCTTGAACTGCTTTTTCCACTAATTCTACAGGATACTCTCTCTTCATCTTACCGATAGATCTTGCTTTCAATCCTCCTGGGAACATTGAATGGTGGTAGTAGATCTTCTTATTTTCCTGGTCGCCTGAATAAACGACCTTTGCAGCGTTAGTAATAATTACATAATCACCGCAATCGACATTTGGTGTGTACGATGGTTTGTGCTTTCCTCTTAAGATAGCTGCACACTGAGTTGCAAGTCTACCAAGAGTCTTTCCACTAGCATCAACTACATACCAGTCTTTTTTAACTTCTGCTGGTTTCAGCATAGTTGTTTGACGCATATTTTTCTCCTTTGAAGTTTCCGGGGCTCCAAATAAAAATAAGGCAATTATTATTGTATGTTATTTTAGCCAATAATTCAATAAAAACCGCCTTATTTATTACTAGTTTTCAACAGTTCCTGCATAACCCGTTTTCTGGTCACGATGCCCATCAGGACATTGCGATCATCGATTACCGGCACAAAGTTGTTGTTGATAATTTTTTCTACCAGATCATTAATATCGGCATCAACTTTTACTGCCGGCGTATTATTCTTTCTGGGCAGATCGATCACCTTAATATCTTCCAAGTCTTCCATTGAGATCTTTTCTCCTTTGACGATATGCCAGAGCAGATCGCCTTCGGAAACCGTTCCAAGATATACACCTTCCTGAGAGATCAGTGGAATAGCAGAATAGCCATGAGCTCGCATCTTCTCTAAAGCCTGACGGACATTCATGGTATCATTGAGACACGCTACGCTGTTTTTAGGAGTAAGCAGAAACAAAACATTCGACTTTTCCATAATTTAATTTTATATGCTTAAGATGAAATAATTGTGAATTATAATTTTATTCAAGTTCTGCATCAACATCTTCCAGATGTTCATCATTAAGATAATATAAGGTATCCTTTTCGATTACATTTCTTAACAGAAGCAAGGCAATAACGTTAGGAATACACATTGCTGCATTAAGGATATCAGCAATTGTCCATACTGCACCTTCGGAAACGATCGTACCGACAAAGATAACAACGATCCACAAGATCTGATAGAACCTGATCGCTTTCTGGCCAAAAAGATATCTGACACAGTTTTCACCATAATAGCTCCAGCCAAGTATCGTTGAATAGGCAAAGGTCAAAATACCAAAAGTAAGTAAAGGTTTACCAATAAATGGAATCTGATTGAAGCAGGTCGATACCAGCAGAGAACCAGAAATGGTCGAACCATCAGGAAGGATACATGAAATCGCATCGTTTCCAACAACGCTTGAGACCAGAACCAATCCAGTCATCAGACATACAACAACTGTATCCCAGAAGACTCCTGTTGATCCTACAAGGGCAGGTTTTACAGCGTTTTTAGCTACGGAAGCAGCTGTTGCCTGTGGGGCAGAACCCATGCCGGCTTCGTTGGAGAATAAGCCTCTGGCTATACCTGCTCGGGCTGCTGTTATGACACTTGTTCCAACAAAACCACCTAAAGCAGCACGGCTGGTAAAGGCAGATCTGATGATCAGCAAGATCGTCTCAGGCAGGAATCTGAAATTGATGATCAGAATAACAAGGCAACCAAGGACATAAATGATAGACATGAATGGAACCAGTCTTTCACATACTCTGGCAATCGCTTTTATTCCTCCAAAGACAACCAAGGCTGTTAATCCACACAGAACTAAGGCAACAACAATATTATTTATATTGAAATTATTATTCATGACATCCGCAATGGCTTTGGATTGTGAAGAACAGCCGATACCGAATGCTCCAAGGGCACAACAATACGCAAAGATCTTTCCCATGACAGGCATCTTGAGATGTTCAAAGGCTGTCATAGCACCACCCATATAGGAACCATCTTCATATTTCTTACGATATTTCACTGCAATAAATGATTCAGCATATTTCGTAGCTATACCAAAAATACCACCTATCCAGGTCCACAGAACCGCTCCAGGTCCGCCTACTGCAATAGCCGTACCTACGCCGATTATGTTTCCTGTACCGATCGTAGAACTCAGAGCTGTCATCAGTGAGCCGAAAACAGAAAGATCCCCCTTGGAGGAGGAATCTTTTCTTAACGATTCGCTGATACCTTTAAAAACTTTTCTCTGGACAAAGTGTGTCTTGAAAGTCAGATAGATATGAGTTCCCAGCAAAAGGATTATCATTGCCGGACCCCACATGATATTATTATCAATCCATGTCAGAATATCGTTCATATCGTTTTATCGTTACTTTTTTTTAAAATATGACTTATATTCAAATGCCATCATTGTCAGGTCATCAAACTGAGGTGCTTCACCGACAAATTTATCGACATCGCTCTTAACATTTGCGAGCAGTTCATGAACATCAGCTTCCGGATCAGAATTAAGTGCTTTTAACATTCTATCAGTTCCATAGAGTTCCTTGTTGGCATCAGTAGCCTCTGGAACACCATCAGTATAGACAAACAGCATATCACCAGGATTGAGTTCAAACTCATGTTCTCTGAAGCGCATTCCTTCCATTGTAGCGACAACAGGTGAATGACGATAGATATCAAGTTCAAACTGGCCACCCTTACGCTTGATAGCTGGATGTTCATGTCCGGCATTGGCAGCTAAGCCTTTTCCTGTCTCAATATCAAATATTGCAAACCAGACGGTGACAAACAGTTCAGAAGCATTACCTTCGCAAAGCTGATCATTAACATAATTCAGTATTTCGCCTGGTCCACCACCCATCAAGGCTCTGTTCTTGATCAGAGTCTTAGAAATAACCATGAATAAGGCAGCTGGAACGCCCTTGCCTGAAACATCGGCAATAACCATTCCTAAATGAGTTTCATCCAGCATAAAGAAGTCATAGAAGTCACCGCCAACTTCCTTAGCCGGAGTCATTGTTGCATAGATATCAAATTCTGGCGTACCTGGGAAAGCCGGGAAGATTCTTGGAAGCATATCAGCCTGAATCTGTGTAGCAACATTCAGTTCAACACCAATACGTTCCTTTTCTTTTGTAACTGAAACCAGATCAGTCATGTATTTTTTCATACCGGTAAACATATCGTTCATGGAAGTAGAAAGTGATTGCATTTCATCTCCTGTATTGATATGTGGATCAGTGATCTTGAGATCATCAGGACTATCTGCTACCTTGGAACTTTCAACGAAACTTCCGGATGACTCTTCAAGTCTCTTAAGAGGATCGATTACTCTGTTGCGTAACCACTTATACATTACAAAGACACCGATTGCTGAAAGAATCAGTATTTCTGCTAAGACAATCAGAGAATAACGATAGAATACATCCTGGATCTCTATCATCGATTTATCAACTGCCAGTAAAGCTATTGCTTTTCCTGTTGAATCTTTGATTGGCATCATGCCAGTATAGTCAAAACCATATTCGGTCCTATTGCTGAAATAGGATACACCATCACTGTTCATGCCATCAAGATACAGTTTGGCAACTTTCGGAGTATAATTGTCCCCTGTCAGATTTCCTAAAGTAACTGAATAGAAATCGATATCAATCTTTTTTTCTTCTGCAGTAATACCAGCCATGACATCCATGACGTTATCAACTGCATTATCATTAAGAGGCTTGATGATATAGATGAATTCGATATCATCATAGTTTTCCTTAACGGAATCGATGAAGGCCTGCGTCTTTTCGAAAGCCTCAGATTTATTCTTTGTTTCGATACATTTCGCAAGATCATCAGCATCGATATTATCCATCGTCAGCTGAAGCAGATCACGAAGATAGACCTGATACTTATCGATGATACCGTTATAGTATGTCGCAAAACCCAATGCACCCATCAGGATACAGATCAGCAATATAAAAGCTGCACATCCAATAAGTAAAGTTCTGCTGAGTGATTTTTTATTTTTAGCCATTTTCTTTCAGTTCCTTTCTGTTAAGAACAAAATGTAGTGTACCAAGACCTGCGATCGTGCCTAGGAAGGTAGCAAAATTCATGAATGATGCACCTACCAGTCGGGCAAAGACCATCGGTCCAAGTGATTCGCCGATATTTTCAGAGAAATTGTAGATTCCCATAGCTTTATCTTCACCATATTCCTTAGTGATCTTACGTGAGAGGAAATATGTCTGCTGACTTGGTTTACCAAATGAAGCAGCAATTCCCAGAATGATCAGAGCCATGATCAGTCCGGTAACATTTCTTTCCATCACAAATACTGCGACAGCCAGAATATTGAGACCTAAGGCCAGATACATTGCGTAATTGCCGAAGATCTTGTTTGTCTTTTCTGTCATCACTTCACCAAGGATAACTGCTACCTCGGAATAGATCATCAGGAAGACTGATACTATAGTTTCATTATAGCCAATACTTTCACAGAAGATTGGCACAAAATAGAATACAAAGCTGTTAAAGACGATATATGGGTTCTGCATCAGAACGATGAAACTCAGGATTGTCTTGTTTGAGGCAAAGCGATGAGCTCCTATTCTTTCATTCATATCAAATTCATCTTCAACCTCTGGTGTGATAGCAGCCAGTTTCTTCGCAATATATGTTCCTAAGAATAATAAGATGAGCCAGAATATTGCAACAACAAGGAAGACGAAACGTTGCGAAACACCAGTCGCCAACAGACCACCCAGGATCATACCGAAGTTGATTCCGGAAAGTGATGCTGCATTATATACCGTAAAGCCACTCTGTCTTTCTTCTTCATCAGTAAGATAAGTCAGCATGACATAGATTGCATTAGATATCGTTCCTACGCCAATACCATCAAACAATAAACCGATGATGATTGAGAAATAACCCGGAACGATCAATAAGATCAGATTTCCACATAATGAGAACAGTGTTGAGACCATGATGATCTTTCTGATACCAAACTTTCTGATCGCATTGGCACAGAACAGCGACATGATACCCATCACAAAGATATTGATCGTCATCGGCAAGGAGGCAAGTAATTCTCTGCTTCCTTCTCCAAACAGTTCACATCTTCTTAAGATATATACCGGCAAGAATGATGAAACCATATTGAAAGCTGCAAATACGATGAAGATCAGTAGACGAAGTAAATGCATCGGCACAGCCTTATCACCTATTTCAGCTTTCTTCTTGGCATAGTCCGCTCTGTTATTAACTAAGGAAATTGATTCCGTAGAGATGATCCATAAGATCATCAGAATGACAACAATTGAGAATAAGACTCTGCTTTGCATGCTGGCGATCATTTCATCAACGACATAGGTATCAGCACCAACTGCTACCGCACCAACAACTTTATTGGCAGAATTGAAGATAGGTACTTTTACTGAAATATAGGTACCGGAAACATCTTCGATCTCACTGTTCCAGACAGGTTCTCCATTTTCGTAGACTCTTCTTACTTCATCAGTTTCTATTTCATCTAGTGGGAAATAGACACCGATCGACTGGTCCAGATAGGCAATGCCACTGCCCACTCCCTTTTCATCCATACGCAAGATATTACAATATGTCGTATGATAGAAATCAACATCCAGAGGGAAGGTTCTTTCCATCAGGACACAGATATTTCTATATGATTCATTATTGAAGTCAGAAGCATCATTGACATTATTTATATCTTCTTCGCTGATACCGGAAGAAACGATCAGTGCTGTCGACTGTAACTGTTCCTGGATCTTTTCACGATAACTTACTCTGAAGGAATTAATCAGGATAAAGCTGATTATAAAACAGATTATGGCAACCAGAGCAACAATCGAGAAGCTGGCGATCTTGGTCTGATCAAATTTAATTCCACTTAAGACCATAATCAGTCTGAAGATGATAAACAGGCCTAACATCGCAAATACTATTGACGCGCCAATAAAGATTGCCTGCGATGTAATCTGTTCCTTCGTCTTATTTAACGAGAGATATTCGCTGTTATTCTCACCGGAAACAGTTAAACCATTTCCTCCAACTAAAAGCATATCCTTTCCTGAATTAGAGAAAGTGACTGTTTGTGAATCAGTACCGGAATAAACAACTTCACCACTCTGGCTTGCCGTATCGGCTTTGACGACTTCCTGATTACGGATATCAGTAAAATAGACCTCGCCATCTTTAACACTCATCCTGTAAGGGATACGCTTGTTTTCGTTTGTCCACGAAGTAGAATAGACAAGTTCCCCTTTTGAAAGACTGTTGAATCTTTCAATGGTACCATTCTTATCCATTATGATTGGAGTTGCACCATCGTAGACGATATCACTTACCGCATTGAATGCATTTGGATATTGAATAGTGACGGTTGAATCATTACCATCACTTAAGGTATGTAAGACAATTGTATCTTTCAGACATTCCGCAAAAAGGATCTTGCCGTCATTGTTACAGATGCCATAGAAGCGATGCTTGTTGGTAGTGTCTCCATGAATATCATAATCGTTCTGGGCAATAACTTCTTGTAGTTCACCATTAAGATCGTATTTCAGGATTACTTCCTTGCACAGCAACATACCATCCCATTCCGATGCGGAAAGATAGACACTGTTATCATCAACATGGACATCATCGATATAAAGGATGCTTTCGCCATTATCACTTGGATCAATAAGTTCAAAGATCGTATTCGCATCTTTGTCAAAACTGATCAGACGCGCATGTCCTTGGTCTACGACATAGAATCTGTCGTTGCTTTCTCTGGCGATGTAACCAAGAGAGAGATCTGTTGTTTTAACGAAAGCATCATCAAACGTCGTACGGAAATGAAAGCCCAGAAATAACGATATCATGGCAATCGCCAATATGATCAGATCTGCTTTTCTTATTTTTTTAGATAAGAGATATTCTTTCATATTTTCTACTCCAGTTCAGATGTATATTTTCCATATTCCTTATATTCAAGCTGAGTACAATACAATGTATGTTCGCCATCAGAACTTAACAGTTCAGGGAACAAAATACAGCTTAGTGATATTTCACTCTTATGAGCCTTACGGCATTTACGGTATGAATCAGTTTCATCCATACTGTTTACTTCCAGGATATATTTTGATCCATATATATAATAAGGCAAAGCAGGCATGGAAATGTAGTCTTTGATCGATTCCAACTTAGCCGGATTATTTGTTAGTGAACGTAAAACTTTGTTTCTTTCTATAAATGGTGTTCTTCCCTCAACAAAGGTCTTAATGATATTCTCATCGCGACCATGAACAAGAGAAAAACGTGGTAGATTGAATCGTTTCTTAAGGATCTCAATAAGTTCTATATACATATCAGTTATTTCATACAGAATCTTATCAAAGTCATTAAGGGTCTTTTCTTTCATTTCTTCATCAAGATCTTCAACGGCATACTGTAGGTATTTACGATATGACATATCAGGTAAAGTCATGACCAGTGACACATTCAAGGCTGCCGCTACCGCAAATGGGAAAAAGACATGAAGATATTCCTGATAGGTCAGACCTGTCTTATGATTGGTGAAAGTGATCTTTTCGATCTGTTTGGCATTTTCTTTCATGAAACCTGCCAGATCCAGATCACTTTGGGCATATTCTGAATTCTCTTTCGCGTTATATTTTTTACCTGTAGAATAATCAAACAGATATTCCAGCTGATCCTTTAGACGTATAATGACCGTTACTTCATGCTCACCAAATAGACATGGGCCACCTTCTACTGCAACCTGACCAGGATCGTTGTTGATTGCTTCCTGAATTGCTTCAAGGTTTTCCCCGTAGTAGGGAAAGAATTCCTTATGACGGAAGTTGATATTTTCTAAACCAGGAAGGATCGCTTTAAGCTGTTCAAAGTCCATAAGATCCGCGGCATTCTTGAAACGCAATATTCCTTTATCAATATCGGGAATCTCATAGAAATCACCTGAAGCTATCTTAAAATCCAACATATCTTGTCGACAATTGCGGTAAACTGTATCCTCGAGTTTTACTCCTCTGGCTTCAAGTAAACCTCTGACTGTATAGAACATTAATAATCCTCCATTGAACTCATTTATATTATTTTACAACATTCTTTGTATCTTAAGAAAAGATCCTGTGTTTTACAGGATCTAAACAACAATATTTACAACTCTTCCTTTGATGACGAAGTGTTTCTTGATCTGCTGGCCATCAGTATACTTTTTGATATTTTCAAGCTGTAAGGCTGCCTCATAGAGTTCTTCATCACTGGCCTCAGATTTAGCCATGAACTTAGCTCTGACTTTGCCATTGACCTGAACAGCAATTTCCTTTTCTTCCACCGTCAGCTTGCTTTCATCATATTTTGGCCAAGGGCGATAATCCAGATCTGTTTTACCTGTCAGGATCTCATACATCTCAGAACCAAGATGTGGAGCATATACTGACAACATCTGAATGAAGTTGATCGCATATTCCTTATAGACATTGCCATTCTTATAACACTCATTGATGAAGATCATCATCTGTGAGATGGCAGTATTAAGTCTGAGATTTTCAATATCTTCGCTGACTTTCTTAACGGTATAGTTATAGACATAATCCAACTTGCCATCATTTGTATCACTCAGTTTATCTTTCTGTTCAATAAATAGACGATAGACTCTTTCTAACCATCTGTGAGCACCTTCGATGCCCTGAGTTGACCATGGCTTATCTGCTTCAAGCGGACCCATGAACATTTCATAAAGTCTTAAAGTATCTGCACCATATTTTTCAACGATATCACTTGGATTGACGACATATTCCGGATAACGCTTACCCATCTTGATACCATTGGAACCTAAGATATAGCCCTGATGGACAAGTTTCTGGAATGGTTCAGCACATGGAACCAGGCCTTTATCATACAGATAGTTGTTCCACATACGGGAATAAAGCAGATGTCCGACCGCATGTTCTGGACCACCGATATACAGATCGACCGGCATCCAGTGTTTCAGCAGTTCATAATTCGCAAATTCCTTGTCGTTATGCGGATCGATATATCTCAAGAAATACCATGAAGATCCGGCAGATCCCGGCATGGTAGAAGTTTCACGTTTACCTTTCTTGCCATGATATGTGACATTGACCCAATCAGTTGCCTTATCTAATGGTGCACCAGTCTTGCTTGGACCATAATCAGAAAGTTCAGGCAATACTAATGGCAGATCCTCATCATCAAGAACTCCAACTGTGCCATCCTCATAGTGAATGACAGGAATCGGTTCACCCCAATAACGCTGTCTGGCAAAGATCCATTCACGTAATTTATAGTTGATCTTCTTCTTACCGATCTTATTTGTTTCCAGCCATTCCAACATTGTGTTAATGGCGTCTTCCTTATTTAATCCATCAAGGAAACCGGAATTGATATGAACGCCATCCTGTGTCCAGGCTTCTTTGCTGATATCGCCACCTTCCAGAACTGGAATGATATCGATATTGAATTTCTTGGCAAATTCATAGTCTCTTTCATCATGTGCAGGAACAGCCATGATCGCACCGGTACCATAAGTCATCAGGACATAGTCAGAGATCCAGATTGGGATCTTCTTGTTGTTGACCGGGTTGATCGCATATGCACCGGTAAAGACACCACTCTTATCCTTGTTGAGTTCAGTTCTTTCCATTTCAGACTTGCTGGCACATTCTTTCTTGTAGGCTTCTACTTCTGCCTTCTTATCGGCAGTTGTGATCTTGTCTACCAG
>CAMNFQ010000059.1 GCA_946537295.1 uncultured Bacillota bacterium | reverse complement strand
TCTCTTATAATCAGGTTGTTCATCTTATCTCCATTATAATCGTTGTTATCTCTTCTCGCGTAAATCCTTCTGAAGTTGTCTGATCATCATCAGTATACATTACTCCATAGTAATAGGTATCATCATTCCACCAGATTGCTTCGATTTTTTCACCATTAGAGAAACATTCGCAATCATAGCCATTTATTGTTTCATTCCACTTATTCTCATATTGACCTGCAAATAACGCATCACGAACCTGGCGATCTGTATGTTTTCCAATAAACAGATTCTGTTCATCATTGGACATGATTACCGCAATTGTACCTTCCACTGCATAGTAGCGAGTCTCTTTGACCTCAAATAATGAAGTATTATTTGGATATTCAATTGAAAAGCCTGCTACTTCTTCTGCCTTATCTAAGGTGTCATAGAAATTTGAGATATAAGATGTATTCAAGAATTCATCAGTTCTTTGTTCCTTCTCGTTATGCCAGATCAGAGAATCATCAATAAATTCAAAGTAACCTGAGCCATCAATATAGATCTGCTTTTCAGTATAGCTGCCATCTTCTGCATAATATCTTTCATTTAATGTAGCCTTATTGTATATGATCGTATTATTTGTCTGATCATAATATACCGGCATCTCATAATGGTAGACGACAGAAGAATCCTGTGCCCAGTCTGCTGTTATGTTGTCTTCTTCAATAACAACGACACCTCTTCCAGCTTCTTTTTCAATATAGGTGGTTCTTAGATTTTCCGGTACTTTTTCACCTGTATTTGTCTGATTTGTTTCAGTATCAGTTACACTGTTAGCTGTACAAGACGTGATACATATAATTGTCATAATGATGATCAGTACTGATAATAATCTTTTCATAACTTAGCTCCTAAAAACAATTATATAAAAAGACTGTCATTTTGACAGTCTCTATAGAATGATTATGCCGTCCACTTCTTGAATTCTTCATCAGTTGCCAGAACTTTATGAGTTTCGGTAATCTGATGTTCATGTCCATTTTCGTAGACAACGCCTTCTTCATCCTTGTTGTAGGTAAGAGCGATACGCTTCTTTTCTACGATTGGGTTTGGATGAGGAATAGCGGAAAGAAGTGATTTGGTATATGGATGGATCGGATTTTCAAAGATCTCATCCGTTGTTCCTGTTTCAACAATATGACCCAGATGCATAACGCCGATTCTGTCTGATATGTATTTGACCATGGACAGATCGTGGGCAATGAACAGATATGTCGTACCTAGTTCATCCTGCAGATCCTTCATCATATTGACGACCTGAGCCTGAATGGATACATCAAGCGCCGAGATACATTCATCCGCAATGACCAGTTTAGGATTCATGACTAAGGCACGGGCAATACCGACTCTTTGTCTTTGTCCACCGGAGAACTGATGTGGGAAACGGGTTCCCTGTTCCTTGGACAGACCGACCTTATCAAGAATATCATTTACTCTGGCATCAACTTCTTCCTTTGATTTACAGATATGATGGATCTCAAGTCCTTCCGCAATGATCTGTGAGATCTTCTTACGAGGATTGAGACATGCCATTGGATCCTGGAAGATCATCTGCATGTTGGTTCTGAGATATCTTTCATCGTCCTTTGACAGTTTTCCGGAA
Source organism: uncultured Bacillota bacterium (assembly GCA_946537295.1). Classification (GTDB taxonomy): domain Bacteria; phylum Bacillota_I; class Bacilli_A; order Erysipelotrichales; family Erysipelotrichaceae; genus Colivicinus. Next base: position 8,721 of record CAMNFQ010000059.1, on the reverse strand, counting down.
ATATCACGACCATCAAAGATGATCTTACCGTCAGTCGGATCATACAGTCTGATGATGGAGCGTCCGGTAGTTGATTTACCAGATCCAGATTCACCAACCAGACCATAGGTCTCTCCCTCATAGATATCAAAGCTGATACCATCTACCGCCTTGGTAGTAAATTTACGGGAGATCTTGAAATGCTGTTTCAGGTTTTCTACATGAAGCAGAGGTGTTCTATTTTCACTCATCGATATTTGCCTCCTTCTTCATCTTAGATAGTTTTTCCACGAGTTCCGGAGGTAATTCTACCTTCGGAGCACGAGGATCTAACAGCCATGATGCTGCTCTGTGCTGACCGCCAAGGTCATACATAGGAGGTTCTTCCTTGAAGTCGATATTAAGCGCATATGGGTTTCTGGATGCGAATGCATCACCTTCAACTCTTTCCATCAGGTTAGGTGGAGAGCCAGGGATCGCAAACAGTCTTCTGGAATTTGTATCAGTATCCGGCATGGAAGAAAGTAATCCCCAGGTATATGGGTGACGAGGATCATAGAATACTTCATTGATCTTACCTTTTTCGACGATACGGCCGGCATACATTACGGCAACATAGTCCGCAACTTTGGCAACAACGCCTAAGTCGTGGGTGATATAGATAACGGAGATACCTTTCTTAGCCTGAATCTCTTTGATCAGTTCAAGGATCTTGGCCTGAATGGTAACATCCAATGCGGTCGTAGGTTCATCGCAAATCAGAATGTCCGGATCACAAGCTAAGGCGATAGCGATGACAACTCTTTGTCTCATACCACCGGACAGTTCATGTGGATACTGTTTGAAACGCTTGTCAGGATTGTCGATTCCGACTTCAGAAAGCAGATCCATGGCACGTTGCTTTGCCTCGCTTCTTGAGATCTTATAGTGTTCTAACATCGGTTCCATGATCTGCTTGCCTATCTGCATGGTAGGATCAAGCGAAGTCATTGGATCCTGGAAGACCATGGCAATATGCTTACCACATAATTTGTAACGAATTTCTTTCTGCGACATCTTGACCAGGTCAACTTCCTGTTCCTCGCCATTATCATCCGTATATTTATAGATGATCTGACCGGAATCGATGACACCATTACTGTCAAGGATACCCATGATAGTCTTGACGGTTACAGATTTACCGGAACCTGATTCACCAACTATCGCAATTGTTTCACCTTTGAACAGGTCCAGTCTGACACCTCTGATGGCCCTGACTGTACCATAGGCAGTTTTGAATGAGATATTTAGGTCTCTGATATATAAAACTCGATCGTTTTTATTTCTTTTAACTTTTTCCATAAATACCCCCTTACTTGTTTATCATCTTAGGATCAAATGCATCTCTAAGACCATCCGCAAACAGGTTGAAGCACAGCATCAGTACTGCCATGACTATTACCGGTATTATCAGGATATGTGGGAAAGTCGTCATTGACTTGTAGCCATCTGATACCAGTGATCCAAGTGAAGCCATTGGAGCCGGAACACCAAGTCCCAGGAATGACAGATAGGCTTCAAGGAAGATCGCATTAGGGATCGAGAACATACTGGTAACGATTACCTGTCCCAGGATATTAGGAAGGATCTCGGAGAAGATGATCCTGAACTTGCTGGCACCAAGAGTTCTGGAAGCTAAAACAAATTCCTGTTCCTTAACTTTCAATACCTGAGCACGGGCAATTCTTTCCATACCGATCCAGCCTGTCAGCATCAGCGCAAATATGATTGAGGTAATACCCGCCGGTAACACCATACCCAGCAGGGTAACAATTACCAGGGTCGGTATACCATTCAGTATTTCCGCAAATCGCTGCATGATACTATCGACCATTCCGCCAAAGAAACCGGAAATAAGTCCATAGACCATACCGATAACGATATCAATAACAACAGCAGCTAAGGCAATGATCAGTGAAACTCTGGTACCTGACCATACTCTTGTCCAGATATCACGGCCTTGGGTATCAGAACCAAACCAGTAATATACATCAGCTGCATCTTTTTCAGCATACTGATTAACACCATTGTGGTAACCATCAAAGATACCGATCTTTTCAATTCCCGGGATACGTGGAACCAGACATTCCTGACCACCGTGAATCTGTTTATAGGTATAGGAATTCATGTTTGGACCAACGATTGCCATAAAGATCAGGAAAATGATTATTATGGCACCGACCAGAGCACCTCTGTTCTTCTTGAAGTTTGTCCAGACATCTTTGAAATAGGAGGTAGCACTATAGTTCTTATCTACCAGCTTTTCGCCAGCGGAATGCGCAAATTGGAAATCATCATTATGAAATTCATGATCTATATTTGTCATAACTACTTGTCCTCCTTTGCTATACGGATACGAGGATCGATTACACCGTAGAGAATATCAACAAACAGCATTACCACGATATACATTACGGAATATACGAAAGCACAGGCGATCGTAACGTTGTAGTCATTCTCTTGAATTGCAGTGATCATCAATCTACCAATACCTGGAATACCAAAGATCTTTTCAATAACACTTGATCCGGTTAACAGGTTAACCAAGATTGGTCCCATAACGGTAATGACCGGGATCAGGGTATTTCTTAGTACATGAGAAAAGATCATCTTCCAGTTCTTTACACCTTTTGATTGAACCAGCAGAATGTAATCGGAATTCAGAACATCGATCATTTCACTTCTGGTAAATCTGGCAATATTTGCGGTAGGTGAAACACTTAAGGCAATTGCCGGAAGAATCAGTGAAACAAACGGCTGTTCGACATTATACAGGATCGGTAGCCATCCTAACTTGTATGCGATAAAGTAGCATAATAACAAGGCACATACATAAGATGGAATACTGACACCTATTACTGAAATAGCAGAACACAGGTTATCTATCCAGCTGTTGTGATTTAAAGCTGCCAGGATACCTAAAATAAGTCCTAAAATGGTACCGATGAGCATTGCCATACCACCAACGGCCAGTGAAATACCTAAACGGTCTTTAACCATTTCACTAACAGCAAAATTCTTATTTATGGCATATGATACGCCAAGATCACCCTTCAGCATGTTTTTGGCATACAGGAAGAAACGCGTAATCAGTGGTTTATCTAAACCATATTTTGCATAAAGTAAAGCTTTTTGCGCTTCAGTCAGTTTTTCATCATTGAATGGTGTACCAGGCATGAGGTCCATTAGGATAAACAACACTAATAAAATAACAAAGAGCGTAGCTAATGATATAAGTACTCTCTTAAGAATATATTTTTTCATGTCTTTTACCTCCCTTCCTTATAAATTTATAAAACTAGAGCGATTATCTCTAATCGCTCTAGTTAAAGTTTACTTATTTTCTAATACTTATTCGTAATGGTTGATATTGATTGATAAGTAGAATAAGTAACCTTGCAGACGATTAACGAATCCTTCAGCATTCTTGTTAGCATCGACCTGTTCACCTGAGAGGATAACAGTATCAATGTTACCTGCTTCGTATTCCATCAGAGCAGTCTGAGTATCTTCAAGAACTCTGAATACGACTTTCTTAGCAGTACCAGCAGCATCATAATCACTACGGAAGTAGTAGTTATTGTTTGGAACGAATTCGTAAGAGTAACCTGGAGTCCAAGAATCAAGGATGTATGGACCACAAGACAATACTGTATCAGCGCTTGTAGCATACTGATCACCCTTCTCATCAATAAATGCCTTATTGATTGGGAAGCAGCTAGGGAATGCCAGACAGCCCATGAAGATTCCGTTTGGCTTAGAAAGAGTTACCTTGAAAGTCTTCTCATCAACAGCTTCCCAAGAATCTGCGAGCAATACGTCTGAGATCCACCATGCATATTCAGAAGCGAGATCTTCAGATACCAGTCTATCCCAAGAATCAACGAAGTCCTGTGCAGTTACTGGAGCAACAACGTTACCGCTCTTGTCTACCCAGTTAGCATCATCTCTGATCTTGAAAGTATAAACTGTACCATCATCACTTACTTCGTAACTATCAGCAAGATCAAGTTTCCAGTTACCATCAGCATCTAATTCAGTAAGACCTGATAAGAACATAGTCTGAGCAATGAATGAAGTACCATCAGTTGCGACCTGGTTATCAAGATAGATGATATCAGTGTTAGTAACTAAGGTAACATTATCCTTGCCAACGATATGACGATAGTTATCAACTGCTGCTGAGTGGAATTCGATACCAGAAATAGTAGGTCTGATGATCATAGCACCACCAGCCTGGAATACTGGGATATCACCGAAGTCTACAGCAACCAGCTGTTTTTCAGCTTCAATAAACTTATTCCATCTTTCAGTCATATCAAGTGAAGCTTCAGCATCAGCAACCAGCTGATCGTAAGTAGCACTGTTATAACGTCCAGAGTTGTTTGAAGTATTTGTACTTACAAACAGATCCATGTATGTCTGAGGATCAGCATAGTCTGGGCCCCAACGAGTAAGACATACTTCGTAGTCACCATCAGTCATCATCTGGAGTCTTTCTTTCTTCTGCTTAGAAACAAGATTTACTTTGAATCCAACTTCTTCCAGGTAATAAGCGATCTGTTCAGCGGCTTTGATTACTGAATCACCTTCGTTAGTACCATAAAGCAGATCAATTGAAAGTTCCTTTTTGCCTAACTCTTCACAAGCTGTAGCATAGAACTGCTTAGCCTGGTCAACATCATAGCTGACGATTTTACCGGCATCATCACGGAAGTCGGCGCCTGTTACAGGGTTACTTGCCAGTTTGAATGGGATAATACCTTCAGCTGCAACAGAACCATCATTCAGTGATTTGGCAACAGCTTCTCTATCGATAGCATAAGCTATTGCTTTTCTGACGTTTTCATTCTGATAGATAATTACATCATCAGCAGGAGCATTGTCAGTGTTTCCACCACCGTTATTGCCTCCACCTGAGCAACCTACCAGGATGAGTAATGTTAATAAAACTGCTAATATCTTTTTCATTAACAATCCCCCTTTTATAATAAGTCCATAATAAATCTAATGAAAACATATGTCAAGAAATATTTTCATTATTTTACATTATTTATGAAAATATTTTCATGTATGATATGATATTTACAGGAGATCTCACTATGAAAAAACTATATTACAACGCTAATGTCTACACTACCGAAGGCTTTTCAACATCGTTTATTGTTGAAGATAATATCTTTACTAAAGTAGGTAATGATGAACTGTTAAATGAAGAAGTAGATGAAAAGATTGATCTTAAAGGTAAGTTTGTCTGTCCATCTTTCAATGATTCCCATATGCATCTGCTTAATTATGGCCAATCACTCATCAATGCCAAACTTAATGAACATACTTCCTCATTAATGGAAATGTTAAATTATTTAAAAGATTTTATTTCTTCTTCCAATATAAAAGAAGGACAATGGATCAGAGGCAGAGGCTGGAATCAGGATTATTTCACTGATGTTGATCGTATGCCTAGTAAGAAAGATCTTGATGAAATAAATAATGATATACCAATCGTGTTATATCGAGCCTGTGGACATTGTTGTGTCGTCAACAGCAGGATGTTAGAAACTGTTGGTATTACACCAGATACGGTTTCACCAGATGGCGGGGCAATCGATTATGAAAATGGTCTTCTGTTTGATAACGCCATCGATTTCCTGGATCCATATGTACCTATCCCTGATAAACAAAGGATCAAGGAAATGATCAAGGCATCATGTGCTGCCCTCAATTCCTTTGGAATAACATCATCACAGACTGATGATTATGGCGTATTCAGACAGTTACCATTTGAAGTAATAAATGAAGCATATAAAGAACTTGAAGAATCAGGTGAACTGACAGTAAGAGTATATGAACAGTCAAACTTTACTGATCTAAATGAATTTAAAAGATTTGTGGAAAGTGGTAACACAACCGGAGCTGGCACAGATATGTTCAAGATCGGACCATTAAAACTATTGGGTGATGGCTCCTTAGGAGGCAGAACAGCTCATCTTTCCATTCCCTATAATGATGATCCATCTACCTATGGCTTCTCTTTATTCTCAGATCAGCAGTTCAAGGATATGATCACCTACGCCAATGATCATGATATGCAGGTTGCCGTACACGCCATTGGTGATCGATGTCTTGATAAAGTACTTGATGCCTATGAATATGCCTTAAATAAAAAACCACGCGAAGATCATCGCCATGGTATCGTCCATTGTCAGATCTCAAGAAAAGATCAGCTGGATAGAATGATCAGACTGAAGATGCATATCTATGCTCAATCGATCTTCTTAGATTATGATAACCACATCGTTGAAGACAGAGTTGGCAAAGACCTGGCTTCCACTTCCTACAACTGGAAGACCTTAATGGATAATGGCTTATCTGTATCCAATGGATCTGATGCCCCGGTTGAAATACCTGATGTCTTAAAAGGAATTCAATGCGCTGTAACCAGAACATCAATTGATGGTACAGGCCCATATCTTATTGATCAGGCCTTCAGCGTTAAAGAAGCAATCGATTCATTCACAATAAACTCCGCTGAAGCTTCCTTTGAAGAAAATCACAAAGGAAGAATCAAGGAAGGATATCTTGCGGACTTCGTCGTTCTGGATGAAGATCCATTTAAAACAGCTAAAACAGAAATATACAAGATCAAGGTATTAAAAACCTATCTCAACGGTACATGTGTATACAACGGATCTCCTGATTAAAAGGAGATCTTTTTAAATGTTATAATTATTTATATGAAGAAATATATCAATATATTACTGATCATCATGATGTGTTTTTCTTTTTCTGCCTGTAAAAGTAAAGAAGATACATTGGTCGATGGACTGATTGAAAACATGAGCCTTGAAAAGAAGATCGCGCAGATGATGGTCATATGTTTAGACAACCAGTGGTATGTCTCAACTAAAGAATATGAGCCATTTACTGTAATGACCCCTCAGGTCGCTAATCTGCTTAGAGATTGTGGCTTCGGAGGTATCATTTTCTGGCATCGCAATCTTCAGACCTCTAAGCAGAGTATGAAGCTCATATCTGATATTAATGAAGCTAATGCGAGTGGCGATAATGTACCATTACTTCTGAGTGTTGATGAAGAAGGCGGAGGAGTCAATAGAGTTTATTATTCTACATTCATGCCCGGAAATATGGCACTGGCTGCCAATGGATCAACTGATGATATCTATGATTGTGCCAGTATCATTGCCGATGAAATGAAAGATATCGGATTAAATACTGATTTTGCGCCAGTTGTCGATGTCAATTCCAATCCAGCAAATCCTGTCATTGGCATCAGATCGTTCTCAGATATTTCAAGTGAAGTTTCTAGATTATGTGTTCCTTTCATCAAAGGCCTAAGTGATAATAAAGTTATCAGTACATTAAAACACTTCCCGGGACATGGTGATACCGATACTGATTCTCATACTGGTCTGCCTTTAGTAAATAAGACTTATGAACAGATTGCAAATAATGAATTGCTGCCGTTTAAGGCCGGTATTGAAGCAGGAGCTGATATGGTCATGAGCGCTCATATCCAGTTTCCTAAGATCGATTCTTCTAGATATCTGGCAAAAGATGGATCACTAGTCTATCTTCCGGCAACTCTTTCTCGCACGATCATAACTGAGATATTACGACAGGACATGGGCTTTGATGGCGTTGTCATAACCGACGCCCTTACGATGGATGCGATCCTGGATTACTTCGACATCAAAGATGTCGCAAAACTTGCGATCGAAGCGGGAGTTGATATGCTTCTTAATCCAGTCAATTCTGATGTATCTGTCAACAAGTATGTCAAAGATCTGAAAGACTATATTACGATGATCGCTGATATGGTCAGAAATGGTGAGATCTCTGAAACTCGAATCGATGAATCAGTCAGAAGAATCCTGAAGATGAAATATCGTAAGGGATTATTTGATAAACCGGTTGAAAGACAATATGATGTCGGATCACTTGAGCATCATCAAAGAGAATTAGAGATCACTAAGAATGCTGTAACGATTGTAAAAAATGATAATGATGTCCTGCCACTTAAATCACGTGATAAGACACTTTTCCTGGTACCTTATAATTCGCAATATAATTCCGTTGATTACGCTTTAGATAAACTGATTGAAGAAGGTGTCATCAAGGCAAATCAGAATATTGGTATACATTCATATGAAGAAGACTATACGCAAACTCATTTCAATGAACGTATAGTTCCTCTTCTTAAAGATCTGAGAAAACTGGTGCTGGTAAGTTCAATGTATGATCATAGTGATCTTGATTCAGCACAATTCAGAATGATGGATATGATCGTTGACTATTGTAAGCAGAAAAGAATTGATACAGTTCTCATATCATCGCAACTGCCATATGATCTTGCCCGCTTTGATACTGATGGTGCACTGGCCTGTTATTATGCGACAGGTATGCCAGAAAAGCCGCTTGATTATACTAAAGATGTCAGATCATATGGTCCAAATCTGGTTGCGGCAATTATGTCCCTGTATGATACAACTGAGGCAAAAGGAAAGCTTCCAGTAAATATTCCGGAGCTGTTATATGCCAACGGAAGATATGTCTATCTCTATCGTCTCAGATACGAAAGAGGTTTCTCAATCAACAACTGATACAAAAAGCAGGTTGAAATCCCTGCTTTTTTCTTTACTGTTTTCTTTTTTATTCTATTAGATAGCCTGAACGAATCTTACC
>CAMNFQ010000058.1 GCA_946537295.1 uncultured Bacillota bacterium | reverse complement strand
ACTGTTCTGACGCCATGTTCCTTCAGAGCTTTGATAGCTTGTTTTGCGGATTCTTTAGGTGGATCAAGGAATCCAATAAAGCCCAACAGGACCATCTTCGATTCATCTATAACTGAAAGTACACTATCCTTCTTGAGATTGTTTTTCTGTGCTACTGCTATGATCCTGAGACCATCTGAATTATTCTTTTCATATACTTCGTATATCTGTTTCTTTAGCTCATCATTGAGTTTCATGATCTCTCCATCGATATCCGCATAGGCACAGATCGCCATTACTTCATCAACAGCACCTTTAGTGATCAGCTGTTCCTTGCCATTTTCGTCTCTTAGTAAGACCGACATTCTTCTTCTGACAAAATCAAATGGGATCTCATCAAGCCTGGTATATTCTACCTTGAGATCACTCATTCCTTCTTTTTCACCCCTGTTTATGACTGCCAGATCGATCAGATTCTTGAGTCCGGTCTGATAGTAGGAATTTAAGAAAGAATGTTTTAATATTCTACGGCTTTCATTACCCAGACAATCCATATATTTTTCCAGGATTACGCGATCTTCCGTCAGTGTTCCGGTCTTATCGGTACAAAGGATATCCATCTGACCAAAGGTCTGAATTGAGTTAAGTCTTTTGACGATCGTCTTTTCCTTACTCATCATGACAGCACCTTTTGCCAGAGTTGATGTCATAATTACCGGCAACATTTCCGGTGTAAGTCCGACCGCAATCGTGATCGCAAAGATCAGAGAATCCCAGATATCGTTCTTTGTCAGGATGTTTATCAACAGGATTATTGGTAACATTATACACATCATCCTGATCAGGATCTTTGAAATGGAATTGACACCTTTCTCAAAAGAGTTCTGCTGATAGACTGCTTCCAAAGATCTGGCCATTGAGCCAAAATAGGTATTTTCTCCAGTCGTCAATACAATAGCTGTTGCGGTTCCAGAGACAACGTCAGTACCCATGAAACCGATATTGGAAAGATCGGTGATCTCACTTTCTTTTTTCCAGTCCGCAAATTTTTCCACAGCTGCTGATTCACCAGTCAGAGCCGCCTGATCGATAAACAGGTCTTTAGCTTCAATAAAACGCACATCAGCCGGGATCATATCACCAGATGAGAGTTTTACGATATCACCCGGTACAACTTCTTCAACCGGGATACTTACCATCTTCTCATTTCTGATAATGTCCATCTTGTTGGAGATCATACTCTTCAGCTGATTGGCCGCATTATCAGAACGACTTGATTGAGTATAGGAAATAACAGCTGATACTATGATCGTAGAAATGATCAGAATAAAAGTAGAATAGTCCTTATTCTGAACAAAGATGACATCTGTCGCAAGTGTAATAAACGCAACAATGATCAGTACGATATTAAAAGGATTGATCAAGGCATCTTTCAATCTGTTTAAGATCGGATGATTATTCTTTACTTCGATCGTATTCCTGCCGAAGTCTTCCAGTCTTTCTTCTACTTCCTCTTCATCAAGTCCGGCATAGGAAGTATCATATTTTCCAAATAGCTGATCGACACTCAGGTAGGAATCCTTGATCAGATTTTTTTCCAGCTTCTTCTGTTTCTTGGCCAGCTGTTCGAGATCTTTCTTGTTTTTCTTCATCGCCTTAGCCTCCTTAGAACCGCAGGAAGTCTTTCCGATGCAAAAAGAATATAGTACTACTACATTATTTTCTGCTTGGAGAGACGAAGTAAATTATCTAATTATCTGCTGCGGTGACCAGATAAAAGACCGTATTCACAATGTCTGCTTCTACTCAAAGGATCTTCCATCGAAGTCACCTCCCTCTTCACTTTAATTCTAACAGACTAAATATCTGAAATGTCCATCATTTTTTTCATTTTCATTTGTCAGAAATGCTTATTAATGAGAAAATCTATCTGTATGTCTTTAAAAGAAATAGCTGTTTATCTGATCTGGTTTATGATCTACAGTTTCATTGGCTGGATCTATGAATCACTGCTTCGTTCCTATACGCACAAAAGATGGTATAATTCCGGTTTTCTCAATGGACCATATATCCCCATCTATGGTTCAGGAGCTATTCTGGATATCTTTTTTCTCAGTGGTCTTAATGATCCCTTTGTGATCTTTCTTACTGCCGCCATTATCAATTCAATCCTGGAATATCTGACCAGCTATTATATGGAAAAACTCTTCCATGCGCGCTGGTGGGACTATTCGGATAAACCTCTTAATATCAATGGCAGAATCTATTATCTGGGCTTTCTCGCATTTGGGCTATTTGCGACTGTCGTGGTGATGTATTTTCACCCTTGGCTTAGATCACATACCACTGATCTCATGAGTGACCAGCTCATTTATCTTTGTGCCATCATGATCATCATCATAATAAGTACAGATACCTATATAACAGTTATCAATATGAGAGACTTTGAAAAGAAGGTAGTCATGCTTTCAACTATGGTAAATGAAACTAAGGAGAAACTGACTAGCCGGGTTGAAAACAGTATCAATGATTCTATAGACAGAGTCTTTGAACTGCAGGAAAAACTCAACGCTCAGGAAAAGCGTCTTCTCAATGCCTTCCCATCACTCAAGTTCCGAAATGTTCAATATAAGGCTGAAGAACTGATCAGACAGCTCAGACAATTAAGATCATCAATCAGGAAATAAACATGAAAGAAAACGGAAAGAAAACTATTGGTGTAATAATGCTGCTGTCAGTAGCACTGATATTCGGTTTTTCCTTTTCCATTCAAAGCATTGCCTCATCTTTGATCAGTCCATTCTATCTGGTGGCATGTCGCTTTCTTTTTGCCGGGATTATTCTTTCACCAGTCTTTCTTTTCAAAGATGATTATGATAAGAAGATCCTGCTTAAAGCCGGGATCCTTGATGGTCTGATTCTCTACTCTTCGTCTTTGATTCAGCAGGTCGCCATAGGACATACCCAAGCCGGTAAAACCGGTTTTATTACCACGTTGTATATCGTGCTGGTACCTGTCTTTGCCTATATCTTTTTCAAGCGTCCCATCACTTTCAAGACACTAATGTCATTGATCGGTGCCCTGCTTGGTCTTTACCTGCTTTGTGGTCTGTCATTGAATGATCTGCAGATAAACCGTTATGACTTATATATCATCGTTACCGCTGTGCTCTTTGCCTTACAGATCATCCTGTTAGAATACTACTCAAATAACACTAATCCTTTAAAACTCTCAGTTCTTGCCTATCTGGTCTGTGGAATACTTTCACTTCTTACCGCCATAATCTTTGAAAGATTTGATATAAATTCCTTCTATAGCAGTATAGGTATCATCTTATTCCTTGGCGCCATCACTACTGCCCTTGGCTTTACCTTACAGGTCATTGGTCAGAAACTGATCCCCGCTACTCCAGCCGCCTTACTGATGTCACTTGAATCAGTCTTTTCGGCAATCGGTGCCTATCTTATTCTTCATCAGACCTTAAGTCCAAAAGAAATGATCGGCTGTGCGATCATGTTTATTTCGGCTGTGATATGCCAATTACCCGAAAGAAAATGAGCATTGCTGCTCATTTTGATTATTTCTTTTTACTGCTGCTTAACATCTTTCTGATCTCATTATTAAGATCCTTAAAGATTCCTTTTGCGTAAGTCGCATCCAGCAGCTCAACAATCTTCTTTATCTCTTTATCACTCAGGTCATCATCGTCAGTTATATTTCTGATCTTGTTGGCGACAATGTAGTCTCTGATCTTGGCAGCAGTCTTCTTTTCAGCGATCATATCCCTGACGACACTGCTTGATTTCGCAAAACGGATAAAGTCCTTATTGATAAGATCATAAGAAAGTTTTCCTGTTTTATCAGTATACTTATCAATGATCTTCTGATAATCCTTACTGTCGATCACAATTTCTTCTTCAACAGTCTTTTTCTCTTCTTTGACCATCTCCTTACTTACTTTGATACCCTTTTGTCTCTTGTAAGTAAGACCATTTGTCTTGGCGATAGCCTCCGCAAATGCTTCCATCGGATACATTTTAAGATTCACATTAGCAGCAGGGATGGCCTCACCTGATGTTCTGCTGATTGCTGCAATTCCGGGTTGCTCATAATCAGCTCTTTGAATCGTAATACTCGGTCCAGCAGGAAGCTTTACACGAAAAGCCATAGCCGGTATAACCGACAGTTTTACCGCTTTTGTTCTTAACATATTATTTTTCCTCTTTCTTTGTAATTTCATTATAGCAGATTGCATTACTTTGCCAATATTAAAAGGCCGCTTTTTAGCGACCCAATAATACCAGATATATCTTTTGAAACTTAACTGTGAATTACCACAAGCCGTTAGGCTCATCAGCAGGCTTTTCTGCTTCTTCTGTCTTTTCCTTTTCCTCAGTTTCCGGATTTCTGATGAATGTCATCTTAAGCAGATCATTCTGTTTTTTGACACGTTCTGTTTCAGCCTTAGCTTCTTCAGCTTCTTTCTTCAGCTGTCTGTTAAGTTCTTCGTTTTCTCTCTGTTGCGCTAATAACGCTTCTTCTTTTTCTCTTTCTTTTCTTCTGATATATGAACTGATCTTAAGATAGGTAGAAAGAACAATTAAACCCAGAATGACAGCCAGAACTGAAAGGGCCATTCTCTGTAAGACGCCAAGTGAACCTTTGACGACGGAGTTGTTCATCAGGATCACAAAAAGCTGTTTGTTACGGAAATATTGCCAAGCAAATGTTATACCGCCACCAATGATCAATACACCAGCTATAAAACCAAATATAGTTTTTAATATTTTCATCATAAGACTACCTCTTCTTTTTTATTTTAGCATTATTGTTTTTTATCTTCGACCTGTTTTACCACAAACAGTGTAAAGGTACTTTTACAGATGATCTTATCATCCTGATTCTTGATCAGTACATCAGCTACTTTTGTTGTCTTGCCATCATGAGAATAGGTTCCATAGATATGAAGCGTATCATTGAGCTTAGCTTCCTTGATGTAGTTGATGTTTCCCTGTAATGATACTGTATATGATCCTAAGGAATATCCAACTAATCCAGCCATAGAATCACACAGAGTATAAAGATAGCCACCATGTGCTTTTCCATAGGGATTGATATCTGTATCATTTACGATTGTCTTTACATAGATATCGCCCTTGTCCATTCTGACAAGTTCGCATTTACTTATTTCAAAAGTCCGGTTATATAATTCATCAAAAGTCATATCAATATTCATAATACCTATTATAGTTATTTTTCTTCTGAATCAGACACAAAAAGATGTTTTTCAATCTCTTGTCTGCTTAAGCCATACTCCTCTTCAGCTATTTCAAAGATCGTCTTTCCCTGTTCTCTGGCCTTCTTGACCAGTTCTGTACTCTTTTCATAACCAATCAAAGGATTTAGTACGGTAGCGATCGCAAGATTGTGTTCATATTCATATCGACATCTTTCTTCATTGAAGCTGACATCCTTAACACAGTTATCTACAAACGCTCTGATTGAATTACTTAAGACATCGATCGATTCAAATAACTGGAACAGCATTACCGGAAGAAAAGCATTGAGTTCCAATTGTCCGGCTTCAGCTGCCATTGAAACCGTCAGGTCATTTCCAATAACCAGGAAAGCTGCCTGGTTTAAAGCTTCTGGCATAACTGGATTTATCTTGCCTGGCATGATAGATGATCCGCTTTGTCTATCAGGCAATTCCAGTTCACCAAAACCAGCTACCGGTCCACTGGAAAGGAGCCTAAAGTCGTTAGCCATTTTTGATAGTGATAAAGCACAGACTCTGATCTCCGAAGATACACTCGCAAAATCATCAGCATTCTGTGTTCCATCATATAGATCATAGAATTGTGAAAGCTCATACCCACTTACTTTAGATAGTTCATCAACAATTCCTTTGTTATAAGCTGGGGTGGTATTGATGCCACTTCCTATAGCAGTAGCACCAATGTTTACATGTTTCATGTATTTCACAACATTACTGATCTTGACACTGCTTCTATCAATCATATGAGAATAGCTGGTAAAGACCTGTGATGCCTTCATTGGTACCGCATCCTGTAACTGCGTTCTTGAGATCTTAATAAGATCCTTATATTCTTCAGCTTTCTTTTCAAGCTCTTTTACCAGATAGTTTAAGGCATCAAGTAGTTCTTTACTCTTATCCATGACTGTCAGTCTGGCAGCGGTTGGGATAACATCGTTTGTGGACTGATGCATATTGACATCATCGATCGGATGAACGACATCATATTGACCCGGTTCCTTGCCTAGTCTGATGATAGCCAGATTGGCAATCACTTCATTGGCATTCATGTTTGCGGAGGTACCGGCTCCACCCTGAATCAGATCAACAATAAAATCATCATAGTGTCTTCCGGCAATTATCTCATCGCAAGCCCAGATGATTGCTTCTGTTTTTTTCTCATCCAGATCACCATTTCTGCCATTGAGTATCGCTGCAGCTTTTTTTACTTTAGCGATATTCCTGATAAACGCATGATCAAGTCCCCTTTTGGTGATGGGAAAATTATCTCTTGCTCGGACACTATGAATACCATATAAGGCATTCTTTTCGATCTGGATCTCTCCTAATGAATCTTTCTCTATTCTGTACATTATTTTTCCTTTATATATCTCTTCCATACGGCAATCGCATTTGAATTAGCCAGCAGTTCCTCTATCCTGATCTTTGCCGGACAGATATCAACGCACGCCAGTGACTTACCACAGCCTTCATAGACATATGAACTGTAAGTCTTTGAGATCTGCTTTAATCTCTGTTTTGGCAGTTCATTTATGATCCTGGAAAGCGGCATCGCACCAGCCATTCCGGTAAAGCCGTTATCAATCATAAAGTTAGGACATACTTCAAGGCAACAGCCACATTGTAGACATCTTGATGCCTCATAGGAAAGCGTATTTCTTTTTTCAGAAACGATCGCACCATCTTCAAAATATGTCTTCATCAGTTTCAGATTTTCCTGCATGATGCTGCGATCCGCAACCAGATCTTCAACGACCGGGAATTTCTTTAAAGGTTCAAGTCTGATGTGATCACCTAGATCCTTTAGCTTACTCGCACAGGCAAGTCCAGGCTTACCATTTATCAACATGGCACATGAACCACATTTTTTCTGCAGACAGCTTTTTCTGAAAACGATCTTATCTGCCTTGTTTCCATCTATGTCCTTAAGCTCTTTTTGCAGATTAAGGTTTTCCAGCATCGTCGCTACTGTTTCACGCTCATCCTCAGGTTTATATTTAAAACTCTGATAAAACGATTCTGTACTTCCTAACTTGTGACGTAAGATCTCTACTATCATGAGTTTCTCCTTTCCGGGATATCTGCAAATTCAATCTTTATTCCATCATCATAGCTTACAACAGTTGTCTTTCTGTATTCATCATCTGTTTCAGGATAATCCTCTCTGAAATGTGCACCACGGCTTTCTTTACGCTTCAATGCGCACTCTAACATTGCCTGGGCAATTATAATCTTCTCTGTTTCTCCTTTATTTAATGATGTTTTCTTTAATACCGCGATATCATATATGGCCTTTTCAAGCTTTTCTTTGTTTCTGATGATGCTCATACCGTCTCTCAGAATATCTCTGATCTTTAAAGAGAAAACCTCATCGATCTCACGATCTTTTATCTCTTCCTTGATCTTCTTAATACCACTTTCGCCATCTGTGATATTATCGGCTGCGACCTTTCCACCATAGATCGCTCCAAGCAAGGAATTACCTCCCAACCTGTTTGCGCCATGGTATTGGGCACAACATTCTCCTGCAGCTAAAAGACCATCAATGTTGGTATGATGTTTCTCATCAACACAGATTCCACCCATGAAATAGTGGATGCCCGGTTCTATCTTAAATGGTTCAACAGAAATATCAATATTCAGATAATCCTTTATCTCATCTCTCATATCAGATAACTTGCTGTTCCAGATCTGTTTATCAAGATGAGTCATATCAAGATAGACATCACCTGAACATTCAGGATCATTCATAATTCTATATACTGCTCTGGTAGCTACATCTCTGGTCGTCAGATTCTTTTCTTCCGGATAAAGTTCTTCCATGAAGTAATAAGGTTTATTGTTACGATAAGTCATGAACCTTCCGCCTTCTCCTCTGGCTGCCTCTGATACCAGCATCCTTTTACCGGTGATTCCGATCGTTGTCGGATGATATTGGATCATTTCAAGATTAGCCAGTTTAAGGCCCTTGCTGAATAATCTGAAAACCAGTTCCCCGGTATTATCACTTGAACCGGTGGTCATTCCTGGAAATAAACCTGCCAAACCTCCACTGGCCAGTAAGACACTGCCATAGATTTGGTATGTTTCACCTGTATAGCGATCCAGTACTTTTAGACCTTTACATTTCTGATCTTCAATCACAAGATCATATACCTTATGATGACTATATCTGTGTATGAGTCCTTTGACTTCATATTTTCTAACTTCATCGATCAGGGCACTCATCAGCATCTTGCCCGTAGAACTTTTTACATAGGCTGTTCTTTTTTTCTTCTGACCACCAAAATTACGTTCAATGATCTTGCCATCCTTACTTTCAAACGGTACACCAAGATTCTTTAACCACATCACGATTTCCGGGGCCGCATTTACTAGTCCCCAGACCGCATTAGGATCCGCAAGAAAAGATCCACCCTTAAGTGTATCTGTATAATGTTCCTCGATACTGTCATTTTCATTCATGGTGTTAAGGCTCGCATTGATGCCTCCTTCCGCCATGACTGATTGAGCTCTTTCAGCTTCCTGATATGATATGAGATTACACTCTCTGCCTTTTTCAGCTAAAGCTATGGCAGCACTCATTCCAGCTAATCCTGTTCCTACAATATTGATCATTTCTAAACCTCTTAGTGCATCATAGTTCTTCTTATAATCGCTGCCAATGCAAATAAAGTCAGCACAACAATTATTGCCTTAATGATCTTTTCTTTTGTATCGATCTTTTTTACTCCAAGGGAAATAAGAAGCGGTCTGACATTACTGAACAGATGCCAGGCAACTGATATCGCCAGTAATGGAGTAGCATAAGATCTGATCGGTTTCAGAAAAGCATTTTGCGGATTGATTTTTAAACCAATGATACTGACCACATGCATAATTACCGCAACAAGGATCAGACATCCACTGGCTCTTCTCATCCAGAAATCACGATTCTCCTTGTTGTATCTGACATTGGTCTTAAAACCAACCTTTTCTGCTTTTATCGTTACGATGACACTGATAATCACATGTATAAACACCAGTGCAAGTATGCTTAAAGCCAGGGGTTTCATTACATTGACATTAGCCCCCATCAGATGCAATCCACCAAATATGATGTGGTCTACCAGAAGTACCATGATCATAACGGTTATGATCGTATTAATTTTTCTCATTTTTATTTTTCTGTTTCTTTCTTTCTTCTTCAGCTTCTCTCTTGCCTGTATGATACAGCATTGCCATCGCAATTACACAAAAAATGCTTACAGCCAGACAACCAAACATATCGTTATTTATGCCACCATTTAACAGATACTTATTTGGTTCAAATACGGTTTTAAACATAGCTGAATCATCTGATGATATTCCTACAATATACTTTGATATGATGTTCCAGAATCCTAATACTCCGGCAGTAAGAAAGACATTGCCTTTTCTGATATACATGATTCCCATCAGTAATGAAACCAGGATCACATTTACCAATACCAGAATCGTGATCTTTCCACTAAATACATAGAACAACATTTCTAGTATTACACTCACAATAAGACCTATAGCCATTTTATTTCTGCCCGATACACCACCAAGGATATTTCCCCTGAATACCAGTTCATGTCCAAAAGCACTAACCATCATAACTAACGAAGGAAAAAGAACGGCAGGCAGATTAAAACTGAACATTCTGTTTTCTACTGTTGCGCCCTTAAACAAGAGGATGATGGCCCATACCGATAAGGCAGCACTGCTTCCGATCAGAGCACCAATCAGATAGTATTTCAGTTTCTCTTTAGAAGGTATACCGATACTATCAACTGTACGCTTTTCTACTCTTACCCAGATCACCAGCAGCAGGAGGATCATAATCACATCCGCAATAAGTCTGTATAACTCATTACTCTGAAATAGATTCGGAAAAAGTTTTTCCGGTAAAAATGTAAAAACAAAATATAGACCTGCACCAATCAGACACTGTATCAATGAATATAAAAAGACACTGAACTGTTTTTCATTATCAGTCAAAGCAGTTCGTAACAGTTTGATTGATCTTGGTACTTTCATTTTCTCTTCCATCAGAACAGTACCCCCTTTTATGACTTAATTTTATCATTAAA
>CAMNFQ010000057.1 GCA_946537295.1 uncultured Bacillota bacterium | reverse complement strand
CAGAGTTTAAAAAAGGAGCTTATAAGACTAATTCTCATAAGCTCCTGTTATCTGCTAGTTACCTCTTGCGAGTTTAGCACGGATCCTTGTGGAGATCCATTCGATGATGATGACCAATGTGATCAATACGATTACAAAGGCACCAACACGGTTCCATCTGGCGTTGGCGATCGCATCGTTTAGAGGGAAACCGATACCACCGGCACCAACGATACCAAGGATCGTTGCATCCTTCAGGTTGATGTCGAAACGATAGATAGCTGTTGAGATGAAACTGGCACTAAGCTGAGGCAGGATACCACATCTGATCTTTTCAAAAGTGTTACAGCCGCAGGCATCGAGTGCTTCAAGAACGCCGGTATCAAGGTTTTCGATCGCTGAGATATACATCTTGGAGATCATACCGATCGAACATACTGATTGAGTTACAACACCACAGAAAGCACCAGGTCCTGTTACTCTGATCCAGATCAGAGCCCATACTAATGAAGGAATGGTTCTGATCAGCATCGTGATCGCTCTGAAGATATAGGCGATCCATTTAGGAACGATATTTGTTGAAGACAGGAAACTGATTGGAATAGATAGGATTGCACCAATCAGAGTTCCTAAGAAGGCAATTGAAATTGTCTCCAGGATCAGGAATGGAATACCCTTGGTTGTGAAATTGAACAACAACAGTGTTTCCGGATGGGTAATACCATAGAAGATCGCTTTTGCGACATTGATACCTTTCTCAGTCAGTCCATTGAAATTGGATCCGGTATTGCCCCAGATGACAAGTCCCAGAATGACCAGGAAGGCTAAGATTCTTTTCCAGAGATTCTTTGGTTCAGCATAGAGGGCCTCCAGAATATTAGGTTTTACATTTAATTCTGACATCTTTACCCTCCTATATGATCTTTGAACGGATGTAGTCGTTGATCAGATCGATCGTCCAGACAACAATGAAGACGGCGATCAGGATCATACCTACATCGGAATATGCACGTAAACTTACTCTTTCGGAAATCAGAATACCCAGACCTCCGGCACCGACATAACCTAGGATCGATGATTGACGGATATTCAGTTCGAAACAGTACAGACAGTTATCAAAAAACTGTGGAAGTATCTGAGGCAGACAGGCTGTCCAGAATGATTGAAGGGTATTGGCACCAAATGACTGCATAGCTTCATATGGTCCCATATCGATCGTTTCAATATTTTCATACAACATCTTTGCGACGATACCAAAGGTAAAGAACGAAATAGCCAATGATCCGGCAAAAGTTCCTAAACCAAAGATCAAAACAAAGATATAGGCATAGACAACGGTTGGTAAACTTCTGGCGATTGAGATGATCAATCTGATAAACAATAAGGTAGGTCTGTTTCTGTTGATATTGCTGGAAGCGAAGATCGCAACCGGCAGTCCCACAACACATCCTACAACCGTACCGACAATCGACATCTTGATTGTACCGATCAGAGGATCAATAACTTTTTCTAAGAAACCAAAATTCGGACGGAAGAGTTTACTTAAGATCGTAAAGAACTGATTGAATCTGTGGATCAGGATCTCCATATTGAAACCAGTCGCCTTGCTGGAAATAATGATCGCAATGAACATGATTATCAGAATTAATGGTGTTCTGCTTCGTGGACGATCGACAGTATGACCATTAGATAAGACAATATGTTCAGGTTTAAAGATCCTGTCGAATAATGGTGTCTTGACTGTTTTTGTCCTTCTAGTCATTATTTACCACCATTCCTTCGATCTCAATCTTATCAGTTGACTTAGGAACAGCTTTACCCATATATACCAGGTTCAATACTTCCTGGCTTACTTCACTGGTAGGACCATCAAAGACGATCTCACCGGCTCTGATACCGATAACACGGGTCGCATATTTAAGTGCCAGGTCAACATGGTGAATATTGATCAGAATCGAAATATTCATATCTTTGTTGATACGGGCAAAGTCGGACATGACGACATCCGCAATGATTGGGTCCAAAGATGCAACCGGTTCATCAGCCAGGATTATCGATGGATTCTGATTCAGCGTACGTGCCAAAGCAACACGCTGCATCTGTCCACCGGAAAGCTGGTCACAACGCGTATAGGCTTTGTCTAAAATGTTTACTTTATCAAGTGCTTCCAGAGCCTTGATTTTCTGTTCCTTGGAATAGATACCTAAGAAAGTCTTATACCAAGGCATATCAGGTACATTACTTGTAAGTACGTTCTTGATTACAGTTGAACGGCTTACCAGGTTGAAGGACTGAAAGATCATACCGATCTTGCGACGGAAACGTCTTAATTCCTTTCCCTTAAGGGACATGACATCAACACCATCAACTTCCAGAGTTCCCCCTGTTATGTCGATCATTCTGTTAATGGTTCTGATCAGAGTTGATTTACCAGCACCTGACAGACCAATGATCGCCACAAATTCACCCTGTTCGATCTTCAGGTTGATATGCTTCAGACCCTTTGTACCGTTTGGATACGTTTTAGACACATCTTTAAATTCAATCATATTAGCCTCCAGTTTTAAAAAAAGAGGGACAGCACAATAAAGTGCTTATCCCTCTTAGACAACAAATTTTAATTACTCCTGAACAGCAGCTAAAGCCTGTCTCATTGGTTCGTAATCTGCATCAGTTGCAGGTAAGTAACCTTCATGAGTGTAGATAGCGATGATTTCTTTACCCTTTTCAGTCTGGCAAATGTTATCCATTGCAGTACGGAAAGCGCTAATGAATTCTTCATTATATACATCAGGGTTAGCCTTAGTAATAGCGATTGTATCGTTGTAGATATTATCAGTTACACCAATAACGTTAACTTCTTCCCAGATAGATTTTTCTCTACCCCAACCAGCACCTTTAGAAGTAGTAGTAGTTGTAGCAGCGCTCCAATCTTCTTCGTAGTCAGTTCTACCATCAGCGTAGCAGACAGTGATATCGATCTGCTCAGCAGCAAGTTTCTGGAAGTTATCAGCATAGTTACCCTGAACAACATGAGAGAGGTCAGTGATCTTCTTGCCATCATAGTTATCCATTAACCACTTAGTAGGGAATGAGTAACCAGCGTTAGAAGTAACAGATGAGCTTACGCCCCAAACAGCACCATCAAGATCTTCCCAAGTAAGTTTTTCACCAGCGTTAACCTTAGCAGCCAGTTCCTGACCCTTAGCAGAAGGACCAGCATAGATTAAGCCTTTGTAGTAAGAAACCTGTGGACCATTTCTTAAAGTCTTATTAGCTTCACCATTCCAGTCAGCTGGGTTAGTAGAATCGTTAGATAAGCCAGCACGAGTAGCAGTTAAGATTACATCACACTCATCAGAGTAAACAATGTAAGTACCACTTGGTAACCAAGCTAATTCAACTGAACCAGCAGAGAGTGCTTCACCAGCTGCTTCGAATGAGCTACTTACAGAAATATCAACATTATCAACAGTATAGCCAAGCTTACCTAATTCTTCCTTTAATAAGTCGCCTAAGCCATCAGTTGTTGTAATGATTTCTTCTGCAGGTCTAGAAGGAACGAACTGAAGATGTAATGTCTCGAAATGTTTTCCGGCATCAGTAGTTTCTTCAGTAGGAGTTTCCTGTTTCTGAGAACAAGCAGCCAAACCCATTACCATTAATACAGCAAGTAAAACAGTAAATAATTTTTTCATCTTTTCTCCTTTTTCTGTTGATTTATCAACACAATAATCTTAACAAAAAAGTATTTAATTTAATAGCGTTTTTTGCCCTTTTGGTACAAATTATTTTACCTGGATTTTTGTAAACGTTATCACTGCTTTTTTCATCATTTTTTACAGAAAAACTGTTAACGAAATGAAACATTTTCTTATGTTGAAAAACAGATTAATCTGAAAGTAATAACTCTATTACAGAATGGAATATTCAAGGATTTTTACCTGTGTTAACATTAAAAACTCTTGCGTTTTATTTTATTCTATGTAAAAAAATAGTGGCGGACCCTTGGGGGTCCGTTTTCTTTTGTAAAATTGATCTTCTGCGGAAGATCTTTTTTGTTACATATATTTGTTACATATAAATAAGATAAATATAAGAATGATATAATTAAAAACGTCAAAAGACCGGAATAATAATGAAAATCCCTATTCGTATACAGATGACACCAGGAGAAAACGGCGCGACCGCTCTTTTCATGATGCTTGGTTACTTTGGAAAGTATGTGAAGATGTCTTCTTTGCGTGAAAGCTGTATCGTTTCCCGAAACGGATCCAGCCCGCAACAGCTCAAAACTGCGGCAGAAGGATATGGTCTGGAGTGCGAGATAGATAATGTTGCTTTTGAAGATCTGTACAAGATGAAACTTCCTGTCATCGTCAACTGGCGTAAACGTTACTATGTTTTAGTCACAAAGATTGGTAATAAAAATGTTCAGGTATATGATCCTGCCAAAGGTGAATATAAAACACCAATAGAGGCTTTCAAACGCCATTATGGCGGACTGGTCATGTCTTTTAAAAAAGGCAAGGACTTTGTGGCAGATGGTAAGAAGGAATCAATGTATTCTCTGATCAAAGACAGGATAAAACCAATCATCAGACCGATCATCATGATGGTCATCCTTACTTTGATCTGTATCTGGCTGGACATGCAGATATCCAAGGGAATGAAGTATTTCATTGATAATATCATTTCATCTGATTCCTATATGAATGATTTCTTCAAAAAGATCAATGAAGTGATCACTTTAGGAAATGATCGTAATTCCTTTGCGCGTTTCTTTATGAGTCTGATGTATTTTGGTACGATCGCTCAGCTTTTCTTCTCGATCGCCAAAAACCGTGTTGTCCGTGAGACTAGTCGTAAATCTTCTGCCTTATCTAACAGTAAGATGATCAAGAAGATGCTAAACCTGCCATTACGTTTCTTTGAACAGTATTCAGCTGGTGAACTCATGGGCAGATTAGACAGTAATGAAAAACTGGAACAGTCGATCATGACTTCACTAGTTCCAAGAATGATCAATACTATGATGACGATCTTCTATTTCTTCTTTCTGTTTTCCTATGACAAAACGATCACGATCATCTGTCTGAGTATTGAATTTATCAATTTCAATATCATGCTGAAACTGCAGGAAAAGAATGCGATTCTTTCTCGTGCCAATACAACTAGTTCCAATGTCTTAAGTTCCTCAGTACTAAATGGTATGAACATGATCGAAACGATCAGATCGACAGGTTCGGAAAAAGATTTCTTCAATTCCTGGTACAGTTCACTGATGCAGGTGAATGATTCACGTCTTTCTACCTTAAAGATAAACAGGATCATGTCAGCAGTTGATAGTGTCCACTCATTCCTGTTACAGGCTGTAAGACTTTTCCTTGGTGCTTACTTTATCGGTATCGGAAGAATCACCCTTGGTACGATGTCACTGTTCCAGAATATCTTTAACAATATGCGCAGCTCCTTAAGCAGTGCCTTAAGTTCAATGAACGCCATGCAGGTAATGCGTACAAACATCGAAAGAGTAAACGATATAATGGAGCGTCCTGTAGTAAATGAGATCCCTCTTGAACAGGGAGTTGAATATGAAAAACTTTCCGGAAACATCAAGGTAAGTAATGTTTCCTACCACTACAACAAAGGTGATGAATTGGCAGTTGATAATGTCTCACTTGAAGTTAAACAGGGGCAGATGATCGCTTTAGTTGGTTCAACCGGTTGTGGTAAGAGTACGCTGCTTAAGATGATGGCAGGTCTCTATGATACTGAAAGTGGCGAAATCCTTTATGATGGCAAGAAACGCAGTGAGATCCCTGATGTCGTCTTCCATTCTTCTATCATGACAGTCGATCAGGAAGCTGTTGTCTTTGATGATACTGTATATGCCAATATCAGGATGTGGGATGATACGATCGAAGATTTTGAAGTCTTCCTGGCAGCCAGAGATGCGCAAATCCATGATCGTCTGATGGCTGATAGACAGGGATACAATGTCAGGATGCAGGAAAACGGACAGAACTTCTCCGGTGGTGAGATACAGCGTCTGGAACTGGCCAGAGCCTTATCACACGAGCCAACAGTATTATTCCTTGATGAATTCACTTCTGCCTTAGATGCCTTAACGGAAGATAAGGTCATTCAATCAATCAGAAACAAGGGAACAACCTGTATCATCGTAGCTCATCGTCTTTCTACAATCGTTGATTGTGACATGATCTATGTAATGGATAAAGGAAAGATAGTTGAACAGGGTACACATGAACAGCTATATAAACTTGATGGTCTCTATAGAAAGCTGGTAAGTTCACAATGAGTATTAATTCCGAACTGATCAGACGTAAAGAAGAGCTCAACAATAAGCTTGAACAGTATGCGGATGATGCCTTATTGCAGGATAAAAAGACCAAGATCCTCAGTAAGGACATGGATACCATCCAGAGTGCTTTATTATACATTCTTAATAAATTCCAGCTGCCTGCAAGCAGAGTCTATGCCTTCTATTCGATCGATGATCTTTTAGAAAGAATCATGGGTTCAGTTGGAGTAATGTATCGCCACTCCGATGATTTAAAAACCGAGGTCAAGGAACGTACCCAATATATCCTGGCCTTTGATCAAGATGACCATCCGTATGTCATCTTACCAACCAGGATCGGTTATCGTCGTTATGATCCATCAACCGGTAAGAGCGGTTTCTGTACCAGAGCGTTTGTCCAATCTTTAAAAGATAGCTGTTATGTCTTTACTCAGCCAATGAAACAATATTCATCTGTCCTGTTGACCTTTGTGGTATCGATCCTTCGCTATCTGACCAACAGAGATGTGATCAGGTTGCTGGGATCAAGTGCAATCATGACAGCGCTTGGTCTGGCATTCCCGAAAATCAATCAGTGGATCTACAACGTCTATCTGAAGGATCCTGCTTCCAATATGTATATGTTCAGACTGATGCTTTCACTGTTTATCTCTTTGCATATCGTACAAACAGTTATCAGTGTGCTTAAGTCTCATCTGCTTTCTGATATCAGGAATCGTATTTCGATCAGGATTCAGGGCATTGTAATGGCTAAGATACTGGATCTGCCTAGAGCTTTCTTTGCGGATAACTCTTCTGGTAAGATCTCAAAGAGAATTACCCAATGTAACAATCTGACTTCAACGATCGTCAATATCTTCATGGATATCCTGCTGAACTTCTCTTTCTCCGGAGCATACCTTGTTCAGATGCATGGCATATCAAAAGAACTCTTTGTACCGGCAGTGTTCTTTGTAATAATCAAGCTGGCCTTCTCGATCTTTACTTCCTTCTGGGATATGGTGATCAGCAGAAAATCGATCGCTTTAAGTATGGAATCCGACAGCTTCTTCTATTCTGCCATCAAAGGTATCCTGAAGATCAAGAGTATGGGTGCAGAAAAAGCTATCTATTCTAAATGGGCTGATATGTACCGTGAGATCCTTCACAACAACTACAATCGTCCATTCATACTTCGCTACAGCGGTCTGATCACTTCAGCTATATCAACTTTCATGACTGTTACCCTGATGGGCTCAACTGTTCTAAATGGTCTGACCAGAGAACAATACATGGTATTCTCATCATCATTAGGAATGATGTTGAGTGTCATTAATACATTGACCGGCACAATGGGCTCTGCCTTCAAAATGAGCACCATGGCTCAAAGCATAGCACCAATCTTCCAGTATGAACCTCAACAGAAGGGACAACTGGAATATGTGCGTTCCTTAAGAGGAAATATCAGAGCAGAAAACATTCATTTCAGTTATGATGCGGATATGATCGGTTGCCTTAAAGGTGTATCGTTAAATATTAAAGCTGGTGAAAAAATTGCGATCGTTGGTGAGTCAGGTTGTGGTAAGAGTACCTTCTTAAAGATCATCATGGGTATGGAAACACCACATTCCGGTACTGTCTATTTTGATGATAAGGATATAGCTCATCTCAATCAGCGTTCATTACGTCAAAAGATCGGCTCTGTCTTCCAGTTCTCAAAGCTTTTCCCTGGTACGATCTATGAAAATGTAACCTTTGGTTGCTTTGAAGAGGTCGATGAAGATAGAGTATGGGATGCTTTAGAAAAAGCCTGTATTGCGGATTATATCCGTCAACAGCCATTAGGACTCAATACTGATGTCTCTCAATCCAATTCCAGTGGCTTCTCCGGTGGTCAGCGTCAGCGTTTACTGATCGCACGTGCTCTTATACGTAATCCTAAAGTTCTGGTTCTCGATGAAGCAACTTCTGCTTTGGACAACATCACGCAAAAACAGGTTCTCGATAATATCCTGAAGCTTAATTCAACTGTATTGATGGTTGCGCATCGCCTTTCTACCGTCATACATTTTGACAGGATCGTCATGTTCAAAAACGGCGTGATCGAAGAAGAAGGAACCTATGATGAACTGATGAAAAAAAATGGTGCCTTTGCGGAGCTTGTTAATAAACAGTTAATCGAAGAAGAAAAACTTAAATAACACAAAACGGAACTTGAAAGTTCCGTTTTTAATCACAACAGATATCTGTTACGTAAATTATCTAATTCATCAGCATCAATACCATATTCTTCCAAGAAATAATTCTCAAATGTTCCATATCTTTCTTTGATGCTTTCCAGAACATTTCTGCCGATCTCTTCTTCTACTCCTTCAAGCATCTGCAGCAGTTTTCTGATCTCAGGATCTTTTCTGATCAGCTCAGCTGATCTTTCAAATTCCTCTTCCAGAGCTTTCTTGCAATAGCTGTTACTTAACAGATAGTCTTCCATGATCGTTTCATCATCTGCACCCAGCAGTGCCATTATCAACATTGCTGCTACCCCTGTCCTGTCTTTTCCAGAGAAACAGTGGAAGATAATTGGGACATTGCCTTTTCTGATATTATCTATCAGAACATGTAATGATTCATTATGATAAGGGATATTACGATAGTATTCCTTAAGTTTTTCAAACTGTATCTTACCATTTTCACCAATGGATCTCATTCCATTAGGAGAAAAATCAATATCATTGCCACCAGTAGATTCAACACCTGAATGTCTCAGATATTCAACACCTTCAAATATCGGATCAGGATCAGCTAGTGATTCCTTTTTGCTTCTAAGATCAAGGATACATTTTATACCTAATCTTTCTATTTCTTTCTTTTCTGCTTCAGACAGTCTGCTTAATGCACCAGAGCGAAAGAAAAGTCCATCTTTGATCTTACGGCCATCTTTCATCGTGTAGGAACCTAAATCCCTGAAATTTACATAGTCACTTATACTTTTCATTTTCTTTTCTCAACGAACTAATTCTAACATAATCGCTATGTTAAAATATTTCTGTATGATAAGAATATTACTTACTTCCGATATACATGGATATATCTTTCCCCATTCCTATGCCGATGATAGAACATACAGAGTCGGTATGGCAGCTGTTTCAACTCTGATCAGTAAACTCAAAGATGAAAACACGATACTCATTGATAATGGCGACATCTTAGAAGGCTCACCATTATGTTACTACCACTATCATTTTCATCCCGAACAGATATCACCTTTTGCCTATGCTATGAATTACATCGGTTATGATTTCTACAATCTTGGCAATCACGATTTTGATCATGGTCAAAACAGACTGATGGAACATATCGCTTCATTAAAGATGCCATGTATCACTTCAAATGTCTCCTATAAAGGCAAACAGCTTTCCAAAGACTATCACATTCTTAATGTTGATAATAAGAAGATCGCCTTATTTGGCTTAACCACGCAATACATACCTAACTGGGAAGAGAAGGAAAAAATTTCGGATTTAAGTTTTACTGATGCTTTGGATAAAGCAAAAGCAACTGTAAAAATCATTCAAGAAAAAGAACATCCCGACTATATCATTTGTGCATATCATGGTGGTTTAGAAAGAGATCCTCGTACTCATGAACTGACAGAAAAGGATACCGGTGAAAATGAAGGATACATGATCTGCAAGGAAATTCCTGAAATAGATATCCTGTTATGTGGTCATCAGCACCATCCAATGAAAGGTAAACTGTTCAACACAGTCTTTGTCCAGAATGACTCCAATGGAACACAGATATCATGCGTTACGATCGATACTGTTAATAACACGATCACACCGGAACTTATCTTTGTTGATGAAGAAGCAGATGAAAAACTGCTTGAACCTTTAATGGAAGAAGAAAAACAATGTCAGAACTGGCTAGATGAACCTCTTGGAACATGTAAGATCAATCTGCGTGTTGAAGATGATTTTGAAGCCAGACTTCATAAATCACAGGTCATTACTTTCCTGAATAAAGCCTTTATGGAAATAAGTGGAGCAGATCTTTCCAGCAACTCACTCTTCTTAAATGCCAAGGGCTTCAACAGTCAGATTACCATGCGCGATCTGGTCTCTACCTATGTATTCCCTAATACCTTAGTTGTAAAGAAGATCAATGGAAAGGCCTTAAGAGAGTATCTGGAACAGAATGCCTTATTCTGGGATCATCATGATGGCAAGATCATCATTGAAAAGAGTCATGACTTTCCAACTCCACAACATTTCAATTATGATCTTATCGATGGAGTAGAATATCAGATAAAAGTTTCAAATCCGGTTGGTCAAAAGATCACCAGACTTAATCGTAATGGTCATCCGGTAAAAGACGATGATGAATTCACCATCTGTATCAGTAACTATCGCTCTGCCGGTGGCGGAGGCTTCGAAATGTTGAAGGATGCTGAAACTGTCAAAGAAATACAACGCAATGTTGTTGAGCTCTTAGCTGAATATATAACCAATAAAAAAGTGATCGATTTTGAACCGATCACCAATATTGATGTTGTTATCTGATCAGAAGATCTGAGATCACTTTTCCAATATCCTCACTTATACAGATCGCTTGCTTTGCAATAGCTTCACTGATATAGACATCATCATAATTGATACAGGCATAGGTGTATTCTTTGTTATGTTCGCACATCCTGATAAAAGGAATTTTAATAATTCCT
>CAMNFQ010000056.1 GCA_946537295.1 uncultured Bacillota bacterium | reverse complement strand
GTGCCTTCAAGTAAACTTTCAGATCTTAATTAAGCCTGTTCCTTAAGCCACTGGTAGTACTGTGCTTCGGTAGCTTCCATGTATGGAGATACATAGAATATCATACCAAGACCCAGAGTTAAGATACCGGCAAAGATCCAACCAAAGAAAGAAAGACCTAAAACGAATTTCTCCCATTTGTGTCCCATCATCATCTGTTCAGACTTCTTTAAAGCATCCATACCAGAGATTTCCGGATCTTCAGCAAGAATGTACTGTGTCTGAGAGTATGCCAGACCTTTGATGATACCAGGAACAATAAAGAGCAGTCCCCACAGAGAAATAAGCAGATCTTTTAAGAACAGAGTCTTAACGTTTCTCATGTATGAAGGTTTGAAACCTTTCATAACGTTATCAAGTTCAGCTGGTTCTTCCGTATTCTTTAAGAAGAATGATCTGCAACCCATAGTCAATGGATTGTTTAAGAAAATATCAATTACAACACCGATAATAGCAATTACAGCAAGTCCACCAAACAATACAGCAACGAATGCCTTGAATGCTTCAGGATTCTGCTGTGCCATCTGCTGGATCTGATTAGCTGCTTCGTTTGTACCCTGCTGCTGATTAGCGGCGTTAGTAGTAGTTGAACTGGTTACACTTGCACCTGATGCAGTAAAAAGTGAAAGAAGAATTCCAACCAGTACACATTTCCAATAGTTGGCTTTAAAAGCTGCTTTAGCTTTTGCCTTTAATTCAGTTCTGTTAAGCATATAAAAATATCCCCCTTAATATTTTT
Organism: uncultured Bacillota bacterium; assembly: GCA_946537295.1. Taxonomy (GTDB): domain Bacteria; phylum Bacillota_I; class Bacilli_A; order Erysipelotrichales; family Erysipelotrichaceae; genus Colivicinus. Next base: position 10,361 of record CAMNFQ010000056.1, on the reverse strand, counting down.
ATTATATATCTTTTGAATATATTTACATAATCTATCAGGATATTTTACATTTCTATGTAATTTTTTCATTAATAATCAGACATATAAAAATCCTATCTGTATGCAGATAGGATCATTGTTTTAATGTTTCTATAATTAAGCAATCGTTGCGACAATGCTTTCTCTTGTTACATCACCTTCACGGGTAAATGTAACAGTCTTATCTGCCGGATTTGTGATGATCAGCATCGTACTCATATCGTATTTTTCTTTCATATCATCGAAATCGACCTTAACGATCGGATCACCGGCTTTAACTTTATCACCCTGTTTCTTATCAAGGATCTTAAAACCTGCTCCCTTGCTTTCAACAGTATTTACACCAATGTGAACCAGGATCTCAATACCATTATCCATCGTAATACCAAAGGCATGGCCGGTTGGAAACAATACTGATAGGGTACCATTGGCTGGGGCAAAAACATTTACGCCATTGCCTGAAAAACTGAAAGCAATCGAATCTCCCAACATCTTTTGCGCAAACATCTCATCGCTTACTGATTCGATCGGGATAAGTTTACCATTGCCCAGTGAGCTGATCTTATCATCTGACAGATTCAGGGCTTCAAAACTTTCTTTTTTCTTGAATAATCCAAACATCTTAATTTCCTCTCCTTATCTAAGTCAGATCTTCTCCCTTAGATTCCAATACTTTCTTATACCAGTAGAAAGAATCCTTTCTGATCCTTTTACATTCTTTAGGATCTTCATCAGTCCTGTCGATATAGATCAGTCCATATCTTTTCTTCATGCCATTAGAAGTAGACAGGAGGTCTACCAGAGACCATGGACAATAGGCGATCATTTCAACTCCATAGTCCATCGCTCTTTTCATAGCCTGTATATGAGATTTTAGATATGCGATCCTGTAATCATCATGGATCTTTCCATCTGGACTCATTATATCATATGCACCTAGACCATTTTCGGTGATCATGAGCGGTTTGTTATAACGGTTATAGAGATCTCTTAGCAGATATTCCATACCTGTTGGATCGATCGCCCAATCCCAATCCGTCGTATCAAGAAGCGGATTCTTACACATCTGATAGAAACCGGGGTGCGTTTCAAAACCATCGATGTCACCCTTTTTTCCTGATCGGTTTACACCTGACCATCTGATCTTTGTTGAACTATCATCCGGACAATATCTTGCGCATTCTGAGGCATAGTAGTTCAAGGCCAGAAAATCCGAGCTGGCTGATGCGATCAGTTCCATGTCACCATCTTCGATCTTTGGCGCAAGATCGTGTTCTTGAAGATACAGCAAGGCGGCTTTGTTGTAATGCCCTTTGAAATAGATATCGGTGTAGTAGTCATTCCTTAAGGCCTGAGCATTCTGCATGGCCATCACATCTTCCGGTTTTGAAGAAAGCGGATAGATGGGGCTGTAGCCAATGGCAGAACCAACAATTCCGCCTTCCACCATTTCATGAACCAGATTACAGGCGATCGCATGAGCCAAATTCATATGATGATTTATCTGGTAACGCAACTGTTCGTGTTTTCCATCAAGCAGTTCTTCCGGGATATAACATTTCTGAGTCCAATATTGCACAATGATCGACTGTTCATTGATCGTTGTCCAGATCTTTACCTTATCTTTATATTCGTTGATGATGAAACGGGCATAGTATTCAAAATCCTTGACGATCTTTCTGTCTAGCCATCCTCCATACTTTTCGACCAGGGCCCATGGGCAATCATAGTGATACATAGTGACGATCGGTTCGATCCCATTACGTTTCAGTTCATCGATCAGATCATGATAGTACTTAACCCCTTCCGGATTAGGTTCACCGGTTCCATCCGGGAAGATCCTGGCCCAGGCAAGCGAAAAACGATAGCAGCTGAAATTCATTTCTTTCATCAGAGCTACATCTTCCTTGTAATGATGATACTGGTCGGCTGTCACATCGGCTGTCGCAAAGCCAAACCTTTCAAAGGAATCTCTGTTTATGATATCCTGCTGTGAAGCTTTCTTGCCGCCTTCAAAGGCAGCACCTTCGACCTGATAGGCTGAAGAGGATGCTCCCCACAGGAAATTTTCGGGAAATCTCTTATTCATATATGCGTCTTTCTACAGAAAGGAAGTAGAGCTTATCTACTTCCTTATTTCCATAAATATATTGCGGATTTATTAAGCAGCTTTCTTCTGCTGTCTCTTGCCTAAGACATAAGTTACAGCAAATCCGACAACAACAGCCAGGATCATGACACCCATCATACCGATGAAGTTAGTCCATGTGCCATCCGGATTCATATATGCTGCAAATGACAGGAAGCCAGGACCAGCTACAACATACTGTGTCAGACCGAATAATCCGGCAATGAAACCACCAAGGCCACCACCGACCATAGCACCGATCAGAGGATATCTGTTAGGGAACAGAACGCCATATACGCCCGGTTCAGTGATACCACATAAGGCTGTGATACCGGAACCGATACCTACCTGTCTGTCTTCTTCTTTCTTGGCAAGTAATGCATAAGCCAGACACGCACCACCAACAGCAACGTTGGCAGGAGCCATACCAGTACAGATCAGAGGATCTGAACCTACTTCAGCAAGCAAGAGGAACAATACAGGATAAGTTGCGTTGTTCATACCGAAGAAGACCATCCAGACTGTTGTAGCACCGATGATCGCAACCGCAACTGCAGGAGCAAATCGATAGATAGCTAAGACGGCATTTGCCAGAGCTGTACCTACCCAGTAACCGATAGGACCTAAAACTGTTAAAGTTACAGGTACAGTTATCAGCATTGTTATCAATGGTACAAAGATCGTACGCAGATTGATCGGCAGATTCTTCTGTAAGAATTTGTAGACAACACTCATGAACAGAGTACCCAGGATGACCGGGAAGATCTGTCCGTTATAGCCGATACTAGCTACCGGAATACCAATGAAGGCCAGTGTCTCGCCACGGTTCAATGTTACATAAAGTAATACCGCACCAAGGAATGCGCCAAGATAGCCGTTTGATTTCAGACGTGTTGCGCTTGAGAAACCGATATAGATCGGCAAGAAGTACAGCATTGACTGCTGGATAGCTGATAAGACAAAGACAGTACCGTTACTTGCATCCAGTCCTGCAAAAGTCTGAAGCAGTGATAATACCGCACCAGTAAGACCTCCGGCGATAAATACCGGGATGATCGGTGAGAAAGTACCGCCAATGTAAGACAATACTGTTTCTACAAGTTTGCCTTTCTGCTGAGAATCCTGTTTCAATGCTTCTGCATCATCAACAGATCCGGCAGCCTTGATATCGTTCTTGATGACTTCTTCATAAAGTGAAGGCACATCCTGACCGATAACGAACTGCTGTTCACCATTCTGAACGATGATGTTGATGACACCAGGGATCTTCTTTGCTTCTTCCAGGTTCAGTACTGATGAATCCTTGAGATTCATACGTAAACGAGTCATACAGTGAGAAGCAGACAGGATATTATCGACACCACCACAGGCAGCGATAATATCATCAGATAATTTCTTATAATCTTTCTTTGCCATTTAAAGCTCCTTTTCTTTTTTATTATTAATTGTTCTATTATTGTTTCTTGATCCAGTCAGGTTCACTGATCTTATCCTTAAGATCAGAAGCGATCTGACTGGTCTTCGTGAAGTCTCTCCACTCTGACATGTCATAGCCCCAATCCTGACCATTTGATTTGATCAGTTTTGAATACCAGTAGAATGAATCTTTCTTGTATCTCTTGAGATCTCTGACATCATCATCAGTCGTGTTGACAAATACCAGTCCATATCTCTTGGCCATACCATTTCCGGTTGATAAGAGATCTGTAAATGACCATGGATTGAATCCGATCATCTCCACACCATCTTCGATCGCCAGACCGACATTGTAGATATAGTCTCTGAGATAATCGATCCTGTACTGATCATGGATCTTGCCATCTTCACCAAGATCTTCATGAGCACCAAAACCTGCTTCTGTTATCAGCATTGGCAAATGATAGTGATCCCAGAGATAACGTAAGGCATATCTCATACATACACCGTCAATGTGCCAATCCCAGTCAGTTGTTTCTACGTATGGGTTACGATCCAGAGCATATTCACCTGGCCAGTTGGTATAGATGAATTCACCCTTTCTGCCATATTTGTTGAGACCGATCTCCTGAACGAAACTTGGATCTGGCCACATACCTACATCAGAGCGGTAGCAGTTGACGCCGATGAAGTCGATCTTGGCCTGAGCTAAGAGCTCCATATCGCCAGGCATGATCTTTGGATCGATATCATGTTCTTTCCAGTAGTTCTTGATAAAACCGGAATACTCTCTATAGGCATATGTATCATCCCAGATCTTTTCGGTCAGCTCTTCTGCGTTCATGGCAGCGATCTGATCTTCAGGCTTGCATGACTTAGGATAGATCGGTACATATCCAGGTACCGGACCGATCTTGCCGCCTTCGACCATTTCGTGGCAGGCAATTACGGCTTTGGCATGACACATGTTCATGATGTGATTGATCTGCCATTTTTCTTTTTCCCAATCAGTACAACCTTTGGCTACACCTAACCATTTACCATAGACGATCTGCATGTTCTGTTCATTGATACTTAACCAGTATTTGACTCGATCACCAAAGTTTTCAAACAGTACTCTGCAATAATAGTCAAATTCATCAATGATAGCACGATCATGCCAACCACCATACTTCTCATCTACCCAACAAGGCATGTCATAGTGATAGATGGTTACGATCGGTTCGATTCCTGCGGCTTTGAGTTCATTGATCAGATTGTTATAGAACTCAATACCTTTTGGATTGACCTTGCGGTCAGGACCCGGTATTACTCTTGACCAGGAAATACCGAAACGATAACTGGTGAAGCCACATTCCTTCATCAGGGCAACATCTTCCTTATAGTGATGATAGTGGTCAGCAGCTATTGAATTATCCGCAAACGGTTTCTTCGTCTGGGTATTCAGATCAATGATCGCCTGACTTCTGCCATCCTCTAAAGTTGCTCCTTCGACCTGCCAGGCTGCTGATGAGGCACCCCACAGGAAACCTTCAGGAAATACAGGATTATTATTATGTTTCATAGCTTCCTCCTTTTTGTATCTTAATTATATGTAAACGCTACCATTTCAGTAGTATCACGTTTTGCTACTCTAACATTATTTTGGTATCAAGTTTTGATACCTATGTGTTACAATTCATGTATGGAAAATAACAGTAATAATGCATACTTTGGTCTACATACCTTTAATCTACTTTCATTACTGCTTTCGATTCTCAATACCAATGATGAAAATGATACTGATTTTATTATTGCCCGTTATTTTCTGGAAAACCTGAGTTCACTAAAAGATATCAGCATCTACAAGATCGCTGATAACTGTTTTGTATCAAGAAGTTCTGTTCAGCGTTTTATCAAATCGCTTGGTTATGACAGCTATACACAACTGAAAGCCGGTCTTGATAATGTCATTGATCACGAAAACGGCTTTGTTGACTACACTGACCACGCATCTTACAGTGAATACATTCTGGAAGCAACTTCAGCAATGGCACAGGATATCTGCAAGACCGCTTCCTTAAATGGCTTTAAAAGATTCTGTGATCTCTTCATGAAATCAGACAATATCGTGCTGGCAACAGCCGAAGATTCCTCATATGCCTGTAAGATCTTCCAGCAGCAGATGCTTTCGATCGGCAAGATCATCAGGATTACGACCAATGCTTCCATTAATATTCCGATGTTGCTGGACTTAAATGAAAAGGATCTGTTGCTGGTATGTTCCGTAACCGGAAATTTTGCCCTGGCAATCAATAACGAGATCAGTAATTTCAATGCCACAAAGTGTCTTATTACCTTAAACCGTACAGCTGTTTTTGAAAATACCTACTCATTCATTTATTACATCGGACAGAAAGTTCAGCTCAATTCCCGCAATATCGTTTCTTTCAAAAACGTCTATAACAATCATGGTCTGGCTTTGTTTTTTGATCTGGTCTATCACGAATGTTTCTTGCGTACTCACTCCAGCAAATAACTATCACACCAAAAAAGACCAGTTCTTGTAAACTGATCCCTTTTTATTCTGAATAATTTTCTTATTGATTATTCAATACCGGTTATTGGAACACGATATTGATTCTTCGGATAGCCGTTTTTAATCGTAAGCCTAAACTCTGCTTTTCCATCATCAAACAGTACTTCGACAAGATGTGTACCATTAGGCAGACTCTTGAGGAATGATGGCTTGAATTTTAAGATCAGCGAACCCGACTCAACATCATAATAATTCCTATCAACCGGAGCCTCATCTACACGTACTCCTTTGAAATGTGCCAAAGTAGCTCCATCTTCATCTTTCCTGATTACTCTGATATAAGGTTCCTTGTAGGAATCTTTATACCATTCCGCATCATTCTTGTTGTCGAGCTGATATGGATGACTCTTGATCCAGACTGCTTTAAATGTTCTGTCTCCTTTCACATCATAACTGCTGTCAGCCGGATGATCGCTTTCACTCCAGTATTGGAAAGTATAGCCATCCTTTTTTGGTTCTTTAGGCAGAATAATAGTTGAGCCAACATTAAACTCTCTGCTCAATTGATTATCAAAGCCTTCCAGAGTTCCACCATCAAGATCGAAAGTCAGAATTGCCTTTTGCTTGCTGTCATAAAGTCTGGTATAGGAATAATCGTTGCATTTTTCATTAAGACAGGTATATCTGATAATACCTAATTCGTTATCGGTTGCTTCTTCGGTTATCGTTCCTTCATCCCATTCGTGGATATGATTTTCATCCTTCTGGGCAATTTTATCAACAGTATCATTATTGTAACGGTAGAGTGGACTTGTATTATCAGTTAAAGCTTCATTGTTTTTCAATGGTATTGAGATCAACGCATTATAATCAACCGATCCATAGAGAGTTTTTGTATAGTAATGCGCAAAAGTATCCTCATAGGTAGTTTCTGTTTTAACAGCAGTGGACATCACTCCTGTATCTTTTGGACCAAACATCAAAGCCGCTTCATCGGTGGACCATAACGTATGACTTTCACCATAAGCCGCTACTGCTATAAGTGGCCGATAGACTGATACAGATGAAGATGTGCCATCGAAAATAGTACCAACTCCTCTTCTGTGAATATTCACATAGCCGAATTCAGCTTTTGAAGGCAAGGAAGCAAGATAGACGTCAGGATCACCCTCAAAATATGATCCGATGACTTTGTTGGTTGCCAGTCTTGCATTGGTATCCTGAGTCATTTCTTCATCGCCATTATAAGAAGTTACCAGATTGAAACAGTCTCTCTGTTTATTGACTGTAAGTTTATTATTCATGTATTCATGATTGAAAGTTCCACCATTACTTCTGACCATATATGACAAGAGTAAAGCCGGAGCATCACCTACCAGCATGGAAGTACTCTGAGAATTGTTGCTGCTGTCGGTAAGTTTGACATTGATCGTTCCGCCATGGCTAGCTACATAAGCAGTAGTTAGTATCTCTTTCCAGTCAACGGATACTTCACTTGAAAGAGACAGGTTTCCATAATCGATGACTGAATTTGTGATGTAAGAATAACGATCCTCACCAGTCGTAGCTTTTTTCTTCAGATTAGCTAAACCATCCAGTGTATTACACATTCTGGTTGTAAAATCGCCTTTATCACTGTCTTGTATATAATTCGACATACTGATGATATTAGCTACAAAAGCACTGTAAGTACCGGTCTGCAGACTCATCAGATTGATCAGATCCTTAAGGTCTTTCTTTATCTCGAATTCAAAAGCGTGAGTAAGGTACATCGTCTGCAGTAAAGCATCGACTCCTTCTGTATTGGCCAACAGGTGTTCACAATACAGTTTATACTGATTTAAAACATTGGTAGAGAAGTCAGCAGATGAGTTGATATAATTATCACTTAATTTGAAAGTTATCACATCAACAGCCTGATCTGCTATCTCGTTGAGCATTTCCTCATTAAGCATCTCTTTACTTACATTCCAAGCCTTGATCTTGGTGAAACATTCTTCACCCAGATCCGCCTTGATCTTATCGATGACATAAGCCTTCAGGTTCTCTCGATAGGTATTGATGTTATACTCGATGGATTTGGCTCCTGCAAAAAAGTCTCCGTTCAAGGCAATCAGACGATCATTCGTCTTATCAAATTCATCCGCATAAAGGATATAGTTATCTTTGCCCTGAGCTGGACTTTCATGTTCAGCATCAAAATCATTCTTCAGGGTATTCTGTAATTCATAATTCACTGTTTCTCCTGAACCGGTATTGTGATACCAGATCAGGATGCTGTTTAAATTAGATTTTGAATTAGCTTCAGTAGCAAACCAGTCTTTCCAGGCATTGGCCATCTGCGCATTATAATTCAGCATCAGATTGTCCAGACCCTGTTCCATATATGTGCTACGGAAAGTGGCCCAGTTCTGCCTATGCGTCTGAGCAGTAGTAGCTCGGAAATGGAACTCTTCCGTTGCCTTCATATCGATCATTGTCTTAGTGAGGGCATCCAGTTTGTTGTTCATGGTGGTCAATTGACTGGAAATATCTGCCAACTGGGTCTGAATATTGAACAAGGCTGTCGTTGTCGGATCTTTCATTAAACCGATCAGTCGCAGAAAAGTTATAGTACCGTTGATCGGAGCAACTATACCGCTGATAGTACCACCGATGTTTTTGAAATCTTCTGCGAAATCAGTAAACATATTCGTCATCATGGTTTTCTGATCGTCCGTCATTTTAACAACATCACCGAGTTCATTAATTGACGTAACAACACTCGACATGCTTCTTCTGACACTTTCCTCGTCAATAGCATCGGCACTTAAAGAGACGGCTGTTTGTGGTGTAAACAGGGATACGATCATGATGATTGAAATGATTGTACTTGTAATTATCTTCTTCATAAGGCTGACCTTCCTTTAATTATTATTATTATATATAAGCTAACATATATAATATAACATCAAAAAAAGATGTCTGTTGTAGACATACTTATCTGAATACTCTGTATCAACCAGATCTTATTCAATACCTGTTTTAGGAAATTAGTTTTTTGTATTGAAGCTCTGCAAAGTAAGAATAATGATGAAAAAAGTACAAATTGTTTCTCCTATACATTAATATTCTCCTAAAATTTGATATAATTTAGGAGAATCGAAAGGAAATAGAAGAAGATGAGAGAATTTGACTACAAAAAATATAAAACATACCACTGGGACAATGAAATACTGAATTTCCTTTCACAGATTCATGAGTATAAAGGAAGGCAAGAACTGTTTCTACGCCAAAAACCATTCGAAATGGAAAAGCTCGTTGAGATAGCCAAAATACAATCAATTGAGTCTTCAAATAGGATAGAAGGAATTGTTACTACAGCAACGAGGATTGGACAGATCGCAAAGGAAAAAACAGCCCCTAGGAACCGTGATGAGCGTGAAATTGCCGGATATCGAGATGTATTAAACACCATTCATGAGAATTATGAATATATTCCTGTCAGTGGAAACACAATACTTCAATTGCACCGAGATCTGATGCAATACGCCGGGACAGGAAACGGTGGAAGATATAAGATAACGCAAAATTATCTTAAGGAAACTAAGGAAGACGGATCTGAGGTGATTCGATTTACACCTGTTCCACCGTATGAAACCGAACCGTGCATCAATGCAATATGTGAAAATTATAATTCTATGATGGAAGATATATCAGTTGATCCTTTGCTGATTATACCTGTATTCTTGCATGATTTCCTTTGTATACACCCTTTCAATGACGGCAACGGCAGAATGAGCAGACTTATTACACTCTTGCTTTTGTATAAATCCGGATATCTCGTCGGAAGGTACATCAGTATTGAGAAGCACATCGAAAAGACTAAAGATGCTTATTATTACGCTTTGAAGGCTTCATCTTCGGGGTGGCATGAGGAAAATGAAGATCCTACTGATTTTATAAAGTATATGCTTGGTGTAATACTTGCATGCTATCGGGAATTTGAAAGCAGAGTAAAAATAATAAGTGATACGACCATTGTATCTGAAACGGAAGATGGAAAGAAAAAAGTAATCACCATCAAAAGCAAGGCCTATGACATCGTAAAAGCATCTGTAGACACCAAAATAGGAAAATTTACAAAACGTGAAATTGTTAATATATGTCCGAGCATAAGTGAAAAATCCGTAGAAGCAGCATTAAAGAAACTTCTGGATGAAGGCTATGTTATAAAACATGGATCAGGCAAGAACACCTATTATTCTAAATCATTTTAATGTACCTAATTAAACTGCAAAA
>CAMNFQ010000055.1 GCA_946537295.1 uncultured Bacillota bacterium | reverse complement strand
TCAATTCCTGTTCTAGGAGCTACATAAGTCGAGATCTTTTTCTGATCAGATTCTTTATCTTTATCTGGCTCAGGAGTAGGAGTTGTTTTCTCTGAAATAGTAAATTTGACTGTCTTGTCACTTGGAAGTTTATAGTTACTGTTACTCAGAGCGGTTGCTTTAGCGGTATGTGTTCCGACTGCGCTTTGAGCTCCAGCGACTGTAACTGTGCATGTATCACCACTGATCAGTCCTCCTGCCGTAGCTGTCGGACAATGTTCCTTGCCATCATAGGTGAATGAAGTATCTTTCCAATCAAGCGTTACTTCCTTAGGAGTAATATCATATTCTATACTTGCAGTAGCCTGATTGCCTGTTGTTCCAACCGTAAGTTCAGCCTTATATGTTCCCTGATCCTTAGGCGCTTCGCTTAGTTCTGCTGTCCCATTATAATACTTAACATCACCGGTTGAAACATTAAGATCTGTTTCGTTATTGAAGTCTTCCAGATTGGTGATTGATACTTTATGTGCCGTTCCGTCATATTCATAATTACTCTGACTCAATGTTATGGAAATTCTCCCAGATGGTAATGGACAGTCAGTTTTAGAACAATCCGCATATATAGAAGCTCCATCTGCAGTATATGTAAAACTATGAACATGGCTTGACGGAATGATCAATCTTGCTTCTGTTTTTCCTGAATCAGTTCCAGTCTTTACAACGTATTGTGGATCATCACTTGAAAAATTGTCTGTTGATGCTTTGCCATCAAATCCTGAGGTAAAGAAATCCGGGCTATTCATGTTTAAGCCGATTAAGCTATTTGAGTTTATACTTCCATTAATGTTGATTTTATTATTGGCCAAGTACACATTGTCATCTCTGGATGTGCCGTTGGTTTTATTATTTGTTATCGTAATAACACTATCTGACGAATCGGAACAGATATTAAAATATGCATCACTTTGAACATAGACTCCGCCGCCTTTCGCATCAGAATAACTCGCTTTATTTTCAGTGATGCTTCCACCATACAAGTTGAATGTGCCGTTTGTCAGCAAAGATACCCCACTTGCTTTTTCTGCAGCCGTATTTTTGGTGATTTCTCCATCATACATATTAAATATTCCACCACTTTCAACATTTACACCAGCACCGGCTCCATATCCGATTAGGTTCCCACTGATCGTTCCATCATGCATGTTGAAATTCCCATTATTTGTTACTTCAACTCCTGCACCATAAGCAAGTTGAGTGGTATCGGCACCATTCTCACTTATGGTTCCACTGTACATATTGAACGTTCCGCCATTCACATATACACCTGCACCAAGAAGGTTTCCGGACTGATTTATTCCTTTACCACCAGTGATTTTTCCTCCACCCGTGCAATCATACAGATTCAACGTACTGCCAGATCTTACAATAATTACACTTCCTTGAGTATCACTTTCGGTTACTCCTGAAAAAATAAGGTCTTTTCCATTCAGACAAAGATTAACTGTACCTTCTGGTACTATCCATGTTGTGGTAATGTTTATATCGCTTTCTAAATAATAACTTCCTGGTGTGCTAGGAAGTGATGTTATAGCTGTATATCCGGTATGACTGTGTTCCGCACGTATATGATTGACACCTAAAAGACTGACGAACATCGTCATGATCAATATTGTCAGTGTTGTTTTTCTGATCCTTTTCATTTCAGTTCCTCGTTTCTACCAACATAAAAAGGTATTATCTCTGTTGTATATATTGTAATTGTCTTCTTATTATATATAGGGTTAGTTTTAGGTCAGTTAATATCCCAGGTTAGTATTGGGAGAATAATGGATGTTGGGTTTTGTTATAATTGAGTAAACATGGAAATGAATAATGAATTAAAAAGTGTAGTTAAAGCCTTTTTACTGATCTTTATCGGCTTTTCCTTTACCTCAGCCGGATATATCTCCTGGATCTACAATCTGGTCAATTATGTCAGTGCGACAACGGCTGATTTTGCCGGGGAAGTTGCGGGCTATCTGTTCCAGGCGATCGGAATCGGACTGTTTATCTGGTATGCGAAAAGAAAAGGTGATCATATCAGAGAGCTGATGTATGGTATCTATGCTGCTGATCTTTTCTGTATCGTCTTATGTCTGGTCGGTTCTAATGCTTATGGCCTCTTTGTGATCGGGATGATCATGAATCTGCTTCATGGAGTGATCGCCGGACACTATCTCTACTATCTCGGACTGAATGTTGACAGAAATAAAACAGCACTGGTCTTTGGTCTGGCCTATGGCTTATCCAATATCTTTACCTGGCTTATTTCCGGTAACCTGTTAAACAATATCAGTATCATCCTTTATGTAGTTATGACGGTAATTGGGATCGTAACGGTCTTTTACTGTGACAGCTATGATCATCCTAAAACAGACGAAACAGACAACGGGAAGTTCATGGATATATGCTTACTGGTATTCATGCTGTCACTGGTAAAGAATATCGGTTTCTCTTTCTCAACTGCCGACATCTCTGATAAGGTAAACATTGAGACTTCAAGGATCTACTATATGGCAGGACTTGTCATCGCCGGATACATAAATAATAAGAGCCGGCGTCTTGGTTCGATCATGTGTCTGCTTTCTCTGATCATTCCTTTTATCTCGCTGATCATGATCAACTCCAATACAGGTATTGCGATCATCTGGGCTCTCAATTATGTCTTCTATGGTTTCTTTACCGTTTACAGGGTCATCGTCATGATAGATTATGCTTTGGATAAGGGGCAGTATCATCTGATCCCGGTCGGTCTTTTGGCGGGCAGACTTGGCGATGCCTTGGGCACAACAGCTTTTATCGTCTTAAAGAATTCCTATATGTATCAGACCGCGATCTCTGCTGTCCTCTATTGCCTGACGGTCCTGATCTTCTTCAGAGTCTACAACAGAATCTATACAACAAATAAAATCAGAAACGAAAACGATCTCACCAAAGCTTTCTATAAGAAATATGCCATTTCTGATCGCGAAGCAGAAGTAATGAAAATGCTGCTTCAGAATTTCAACAATAAAGAGATCGCCGAGAAACTGTTTGTATCTGTCAGCACGGTTAAATTCCATATTCACAACATCCTAAAAAAAACTTCCTGCGCAAACAGGAAGCAATTGTTAGACCTTTATAACGATTATCTGAATCAATAACTTTTAAGTTAAGTAATTGACGATAATACTATCTTCTGGTAGTAGTTTTCTTCTTAGTAGCAGAAGCAGCTGGAGTATTCATCTTCTTGAGTTCTCTTTCAATAGATTTGAGCAGCTTAACTTCATCGCTTGGTTCAGCTGGTGCTTCAGGAGTTGCAGCCTTTTCTTTTTCACCTAATGCTTTAAGTTTGTTTACTGCTTTGACAACAGAGAATAAGACAAACGCAACGATCAGGAAGTTAACGATAGCCTGAATGAAGCTACCGATCATGATTGCAGCATCACCGCCTAATGAGATAGCGATCTTGGAGAAATCAAGTCCACCGATAATAGCACCAACAATTGGCATGATTATATCATTTACCAATGAGTTAACGATGGCTGTGAAAGCACCACCTATAACTACACCAATTGCCATATCAAGAACATTGCCCTTGGAAATAAACTCTTTAAATTCTTTCATGAAATTTTTCATATGTATATCCCCCTCTTTAAATATATTATAAAACGATTGTGATATAATTTCCTAAGGTGTTTATATGAAAAAAGGATTAAAGTGTGCTTTAGAAAAAGAACAGATAGAATTCAAGAACAGTTTGGATTTTATTGATGGCTATGAAATCCATCTTCATGGTGATGAAAGAGATGATTTTGATCTGGTAAGTCAGCTCAAGAAAGAAGTCTATTCGATCCATTATCCTTTGAAGAGATGTGACATCATGGACATTGCCAAGGACTATAAGAGTGAATATGCTCAAAAGGTCTTTAAGATGTGCAAGGAACTGGATGTCGGATTAGTTGTACATGCGGAATCAAAATATTATGAGATCATGGCTTCCAAGGATGTTGATGCCTTCTGTGATTTTATCAAAGACAACGGCATAACCTTACATATCGAAAACTGTTATCGTGATATCGGAGCGATTGAAGCTATTCAGATCAGAAGATATATCAGAGCCAGAGTAGGACTGGAAAAGGTCTTTTCTCTGCTGGATACCTGTCATCTGATGATGTCAGAAATGTCTTTCAAGTATGAAGAACTTTCATTTTCTGAAGCGATCGATAAATATAAATCACATAACTTCATTATTCATCTCAATGATTGTATCGGATCAGGAGAAAAAGAGACCGGTGGAATACATGGAACCAATTTCCACTATAATATGTATCTGTTAAACAATATCCTCTGGAGACTGTATTGTTTGGAGAAAGATAACTATTTTGCAAAGCTTATACTGGAATGTGATGAAGATGATTTTGTCAGATGTCCAAATGCAATAGAACTCGCTCATAATATCGACAGGTTCTGGGAAAGTTATACAGATGAATAAAAAGATCAGAAAGATACTGATGCTGGAGCTGGGAACGATCGTCTATGCGATCGCGGTCGGTATGTTTATCTTGCCAGGAAAGATCCTTTCGGGTGGTGTCGCAGGTATTACAACCCTGATCTCCAGATTTATAACAATTGATTCAGATGTTCTGGCGATCGTCCTTACGACTGCGCTTTTTATTGTGGGAGTAATCTTTTTAGGAAAAGATTTTACCGTCAATACTCTGGTGTATTCGATATCCTATCCTTTCGCCTTACTGTTTGTTACAAGATGTCTACCAAGCTATGAAGTTGAGCCTTTACTTGCGGCAATATATGGTGGAGCGATCGGTGGATTTGGCCTGGCGATAATTTTCAGAAATGGCGGATCATCAGGAGGAACTGATGTAGTGGCCTTACTTTTAGAGAAGTATTTTCATCTGGAAATCAGTAAGGGGATTATGTTGTTTGATGCAACAACAGTCTCATTGGGTCTATTGGTATATGGTCTTAATGCTGTGCTGGTTGGACTAATCTGTGTCTTTATAACAACTCAGGCTCTAAACTATGGTTTACATGCTTATACCGGTATTGAAGCCAGAAAGATCGAGATCATTTCTGATAAGTATCAGGAAATATCAGATGAGATACATAAAGTATTAGATCGTGGTACTACGCTTTATGATATTGAAGGTGGCTATACCAGAGATAAGAAAAAGATGCTGATGGTCGTCGTTGCGGAAGAGCAATACGACGATATCAAGAGCATCATTGATAAATTTGATCCGAACGCCTTTGTCATTGTTTCTGGAACAAAGGATGTCCATGGTGAAGGCTTTACCTTTGCCCCAAGAATTTAAAAAAGAATGTAGCCAAGCTACATTCTATTTATTATTTCTTTTACCAGAGTTTTGAATTTCTCTTTGACAGCATTTGTTGTTTCAATAACTTCTTCATGGCTGAGTTCTTCTCCGGTGATACCGGCAGCCAGATTGGTTATACATGAAATCGCTATTACAGGAAGATTACAATGTCTGGCAACAAGTAATTCCGGAACCGTAGACATACCTACGGCATCTGCTCCAATTCTTTCCGCAAATTTGATTTCGGCAGGAGTTTCATAGCTTGGTCCAGAGAAGGCCATGTATACACCATGCTTAACTTCAATACCGATTTCTTCAGCTGTCAGTTTAGCGATAGTGGAATACTCAGCTGAGATTGCTTTGGTCATATCAGGGAAACGTTCACCAAATTCTTCGATATTTGGACCACGTAAAGGATTATCACCCATATAATTGATAAAGTCATCAATAAACATGAGAGTGCCTGGTTTGAATTTTCTGTTTACTCCACCAGCGGCATTAGTAAGGAAGAGCACTCTAACTCCCAGCAGTTTCATTACTCTGATTGGCAAGGTGATCTCTTGCATAGTATAGCCTTCATAATAATGAATACGGCCTTTCATGAAAAGAACTTTCTTGCCATTGAGTGTTCCAAGAATAAGTTTGCCTTCATGTCCTTTAACAGTTGTCTGTGGGAAATTAGGGATTTCACTGTAGTCGATAGAAATAGGATCGACGATCTCATCAGCCAGATCTCCTAAGCCTGAGCCCAGAACCAGTCCGATCGCATCTTTTGCATCGATTCTTTCTCTTAGATAATCTGCAGTTTCTTTACACTTCTGATAAATGTCGTTCATGGTTATCTCCTTATTCTGCCTTTAACATATCATATACAAATACTTCGTGTATTTCTGAATCATAACCATCGTAGAAGCCTGAAGGCATACCCAGAATGATTCTGGCTCCGCGATTATAAAGCAACAAGAACTGATTGGTATCTCTATTGAAAGTCAGACCTTCAATTTCACCTTGTCTGGTAACATCATCAAATGTCTTTTCCAGAACTGTAGTAGCAGTATGATCATCGTGAAGGATCAGTCTGTACATATGATCGGCTTCTTCATCATCCGCAACACCATCATCACATGTTACATAGAGACTTCCATCATAATAGGCAACACCCTGTAACCATTCAGGGTATGGCTGCATATGGATCTTATAAAGATAATCCTCAGAGTCTAATGAATAACAGTAGAGATAAGAACTGGACTGATCGTCGATCCATGATGTCATATAGACTTTTCTTTCATCATAATCGACCGCAATACCTGAACATTCTTTCTGTCCAGTTTCAGCATTGAAAGGGAAGACTCTTTTTAATTCCAGCGTATCGCCATCATAGACAGCGACCTGGATGTTTTTACCGACACCATCCATGAAGTATTCAACCCCAAGATAGAGTTCATTATTGTAGACATCAATATCACCGATATGATTTACTTCAAGTTCATATCCTTTGAAAGGATCAGTGTTTGTTTTGATGAGATTGAAATCCTTGTCATATTTACTTAAGGTAGTGGATCCACTAACCCAGTAATAACCATTCTCATAACAGACACCCTGTCTGCCATCTACCTCATGGACAGTATTTAACTGATAGGTACTTTTTGGCAGATATTCTGATCTTACATTTTCTTGTTTACATGAACATAACATAAATAACATTAATAATAGAATAATTTTTCTTACTTTCATTTTTTACCTTCCCATATTGGCGATGGAATTCATGATGATGTTGAAGCATCTAGTTAAACCACCGCTGTATTCAACTTTATCAAGAGCATTTACGACCATCATTGGATTATCAGTTCCGATGACATCGACGCCACAGCTTACCAGATATTGGATCGTATCTTCTTCATCAACTGTCCAGCAGAAGACTTTCTTGCCTTCCTTGTGGAGTTTCTGAACAAGGTCTGGTGTAATGTTTCCTTCTTCAATGGAAACATTATCAGTAAAATCGATCTTTTCAACATCTGACCAGGCAATAAACATACAATAGGCAACTGTTATATCAGGATCAAGCTGTTTTATGCGTTTTAGTGGAGCATCTTTCAGACAGATGATCATGACGTTATCATGCATGCCTGTCTCATTGATGACATCAAGGATCTTTTCTTCAATATTACGATCATATGGTGTTGGCTTTATTTCAACCTGAACCTTCATGTTGTTTTCTTTTGCCAGCAACAAGGCTTCTTTCAATGTTGGTATAGTTACTTTCTTGAAGTTGCCAGGCATCCAATCACCCATGTAGTAATTCTGTAATTCCTCGTAAGTATTATCATGTATCGTGATACTTGTACCGGTAACTCTATTGAGATCATCGTCATGTGATACGACAATGACATCGTCAATTGTCTGGTGAACATCAAGTTCGATCCATGGCAGGTTAGCGGTAGCCGCCAGTTCAAAGGCCGGCATTGTATTTTCCGGAGCGTGGACATTATCACCTCGATGGGCACAGACCAGAGGTCTTTCTACCGGATCTTTAAGGAAAGCATACTTTGTAGAAAGATAATAGGTATACGGTCCAACAATCAGTAAGAATAACGCAAGAGCGATAGCAGCTCTTTTCTTGGAGAACGGGATCCTTTGGAAGATCTTCGGGTTCAACATAGAGAAGCTCTTGTTTTTCTCAATGTAGCGATAGAAAAGAACAGTAAGGCCAGCGTTATTGATAGCTGGAGCGATCGTCGCATTAAGGATCTGTTTAATGATATAGACGTATGATCCGATCTGCGATGACTTGGTTATGATACCGGTATTCTTTTCAAACAGTGAGATAGCATCTCTGATATTTGTTACGAGAGTTGAAGAAACCGCATTGATAAAGAAGTTAAGTACCAGCGTCAGTGTCAACATGCATAGGCAGGTTTTTAAATAGTTACCTTTCTGCATCTTTCTGCTTTGGCGCAGACTCTTATTGTAGTCATCATCTTTTAATACAAAGAAGTTGATCGAAAAGATATAGGTTACTTCAAACAACAGTAAGGCAATATAGACGATCCGGAAGATCAAAGAATAGTCGGAATTTGATTCGATACTCTGACGGATAAATCCCGGGATAGCTGCCTTAAAGGAAGCACTGGATAAGGATAGAACTTCCGTGATAGGTAGCAGAACTACAATAAAAGGAACGATCAGCCAGTTACGCGGACGAAGAGCTTTCTTACATGTACGCAGTCCGGCAATGACCATACTGGAAATATTGGTCTCTCGGCCAATCTTGGCCATTGAGAAGGTATGTAAGAGACCTGCGATCTCAAACAGTGACATGAATGTCACCAGGATCAGAAACAGCATGATCAGGAAGATGGAAATTTCAGAAGTGAATACTGAGATAACATTATCTGGTGATACATATACTTCACCATTAGCGATAAGAATAAGATTGATAAAAGCATTCTTAAGGATCTGGGTAAACAGCATCGTCATAATGGCACAGCCAAAGATAAAGGCCATTACTTCCCAGAAGTCCTGAGAGAACAGTAAAAGAACATTTTTGATAAAGAACTTCAGTTCTTTCCAGAAATCTTTAGACCATGTTTTAACTTTTTCTGCACGTTTTTTCATACTTACATCTAAAATTATAAGACATATTGGCAAAATATGATTCCCTTGATGTTTGAATTATGAGAGTATCTTATCAATGTTGAAATGTAACTGATCACAGTAATAAAAAAAGGGCACAAGGCCCAATTACTGTCTATGAATGAGATCGATCACTTCTTTAGCCTTCAGATCGAGAACTTCTCTTTCTTTTTCATTCAGTTCAAGATCCATAGCTTCGCAATTTTCTTTGGCATGATTGATCTTGGTGACACCTACTAAAGCGGTTGTGACACTTGGATGATCGCCAGCCCAGTTGAGGGCGATCTGTGAGACATCACAATGATGTGAAGCAGATAGTTCATCCATGACTTTCAATAATTCCTGACATTTTGAGAAGATTGGTTCTTTAAAGAAAGGATAGAAGTTAAGTCTCATATCATCAGCAGCAAGTTCAGGTAATGTTCGGAACTTACCTGAAAGGATACCACCGCCAAGTGAACCGTAGGACATGGTTGCAACACCAAGCTTGGAATACTGATCCATGATGCTTGCCCATTTATCTTCGATCATTGAGAACTGATATTGAGCAAAATCAAGTCCACCCAGTTTATATACTGCATCGATCTGATCCTGTTCAAAATTACAGATACCGGAGAATCTGATCTTGCCTTCCTGTTTGAGCTGTTTCAAGGCATCGACAGTTTCTTCAAATGGTGTATTGACATCAGGCCAATGGATCAGAAGTACATCCAGATGATCGACATCAAGTCTTGTCAGACTTTCTTCGACCTGAGCAAGGATCATCTTCCTGCTGGAATCTCTGATCGGTCCGTTTTCACCAAAGCCTGTTGCTTTCTTTCTGGTAATACCACATTTGGATACCAGAATGATCTTATCTCTTAGGCCTTTGATAGCTTTTCCGACTATTTCTTCAGCATGACCTAAACCATATACTGGTGCTGTATCAACAAGATTGACACCATGATCGATCATATATCTAATGGCATCGATCGATTCATTATCATTAACATTTCCCCATCCGGCACCACCTACACCCCATGTGCCGATTCCGATTGCTGAAATGTTTAAACCTAATCTATCAATATAATGATATTTCATCAGTTGTCCTCCCGTATCTCATCTAAATTATAACAA
This sequence comes from uncultured Bacillota bacterium, assembly GCA_946537295.1. GTDB lineage: Bacteria > Bacillota_I > Bacilli_A > Erysipelotrichales > Erysipelotrichaceae > Colivicinus. The sequence continues at coordinate 1,188 of CAMNFQ010000055.1, read as the reverse complement.
TCGGTTCTATTCAATCTGCTTTTAATGATCACTATCTGTTAAAATAAGTACAGATATGAAACTTCTAATAGCATCAGACATCCATGGCAGTGCATATTATTGTCAGAAACTGATGGACAGATATCAAGAAGAAAGACCTGATAAGATGTTACTGCTTGGTGATATCCTTTACCATGGTCCGAGAAATGATCTGCCGGAAGAATATGTACCAAAGACTGTCTTTGCGATGTTGAATGAAATAAGTGACAGGATACTATGTGTCAAAGGCAACTGTGATGGAGAAGTAGATCAGATGGTTCTGGATTTTCCAATCATGGCTCCTTATATCTATCTGAATACTGATGGTCTTGATATCTATGCCACACATGGTCATATCTATAATCAGAAGAAACCTTTACCAGGCATAAAAGGTATCCTTCTTTGTGGACATACTCATGTGCCACTAGTTGAAGAGTGTGATGGCTTTGTCTATATCAATCCGGGATCAGTTTCAATTCCTAAGGAAAATTCTCGTCATTCATATATAATATATGAAGACAGAAAGTTTATCTTTAAAGATGTCGAATCAGGCGAGGTCTATAAAGAGTATTCTGTATAGCTGCTGACTTGGGAGAGCGGTTTATTCCACCGTCTTGGAAAGGCGGCGTACTGCAAGGTACCACAGGTTCAAATCCTGTAGTCAGCGCCATTTAAAACTTAAGCAGATATTTGTATCTGCTTTTTAAATAGTAAAACCCGGTATTACCGGGTTTTACTGTGGGATAAGAAATGTCAGAAGACTCTATTTCATTAAAGAAAGGAACATTTCTTTAATATCTTCAACGGTAACAGGACGAGGGTTACCAGGTGTACATGCATCCTTCAAAGCATCAGCTGATAGAGCATCTACATCTTCCATAGGTACTACGTCTTTTAAGGACATGGTGATACCAACGTCTTCGCCCAGTTTCTTTACGGCAGCAACCGCAGCTTTTCTGGCTTCTTCAATCGGCATAGTGTAGGCGCCTTCAACACCAAAGGCATCAGCTATATCACGATATTTTTCACCAGTTACCGGAGCATTATATTCCATGACGGTTGGAAGCAGGGTAGCACAAGCCTTGCCATGAGGCATATTGTAGTAGGCAGAAAGTGTATGAGCCATTGAATGGTCAACACCTAAACCGACATTTGAGAATCCCATACCGG
>CAMNFQ010000054.1 GCA_946537295.1 uncultured Bacillota bacterium | reverse complement strand
ATATAGGTTTGTTGGAATAATTATTTAACTTCTTCCAGTTCGTAGCGAATATAATGGGTCATCTTTTCACCTTTTTTAAGAATAGGCATTATGAACTTTCCACCATAATTGATCGCATTAGGATAGAACTGACATTCTAAAGCAAGCCCGCCATAACCACTGTATGGTTTACCCTCTTTTCCGGTATCTGTTGTGAGTGATGATGCAGTAAACAGATGCATATCAGGAAGATCAGAATAGATGGACAGTTTCAGCTTATCGTTTTTAAGTTCAGCCATCAGTTTATCACCCATGGTCTCCCAGACGTAGTTATTATCGATATTATCTATTTCTTTCAGATTATCTGAGACAAGAGTGAATTCTCTAAAATCATAAGGTGTATCCTTAACATCTTTAACTTCATCAAGTGTCAAAGCGTTTTCATCGGTTGGTGAATATTTGTCTGTTGTGATATGCAGATATTCATCAAGGATGGTTTCATCACCTAAGTTGAAGTAGGAATGATTGGTCATATTAAGGATCGTATCCTGATCAGATTCACCAGAGTATTCCCAGAGTAAAGTATTTTTGTCTAATTTATATCTGACCTGGACATTAAGATTGCCTGGGAAACCTTCTTCACCATCTTCTGACAGATAGGTAAAGACAAGCTCCTGATCAGTTTCTAAGACACATTGCCAATTCTTGAAGGCAAAGCCATCGACACCACCATGAAGCTGATTGCCATGGTCATTATCGGTAAGTTTGTATGTGACACCATTTAATTCAAATGAGGCATTGCCGATACGGTTGGCATTTCTGCCAATACTGGCACCAAGGTTATAACCATTGCGCAGATAGGAATCATCATCGTTATATCCTAAAACGATATCCTGGCCACTTTTCTTATCGATAAATCTTACTAGTGTTGCACCGATTTCAGTTACTTCTACTTTAAGATAATCATTTTCAATAACGTGACGATGATCAGTTGTTTCCTGCTCATTCTCTGTTTCGTTTTCAACTGGAGTATTATTGTTTGCGGTTGAACAGCCAAACAGTGAAAGAGACATTAAAAGAATCAGTAATATAGATAGTTTTTTCATTTTTATCATCTTTGATTAGTAATTCTAATTATAGTACAAATAATAATAAAGTTTTATTCCATGAAGTTAAATAAAGCTAACAATAATCATAAATATAGTAATAAATAAAGGACTATTGTATATTGGATTAGGAGGATAAAATTATGAGCAATTTATTTGATCTTACTGGCAAAGTTGCACTGGTTACAGGAGCTTCTTCTGGTCTTGGTGTACAGTTTGCCAAAGCTTTAGCACGTCAGGGTGCTGATGTAGCTATCTGCGCTAGAAGAGTTGAACGTCTTGAAAATGTCAAGAAGGAAATCGAAGCTTTAGGCGTAAAGGTATTCGCTACAAAATGTGATGTCTTAGACAACGCTGATATCACAAGAATGGTAAAAGAAGTTGAGGACCATTTCGGAAAGATCGATATCCTGGTAAATAACGCAGGCGTTGGTGATGCTTCACCAGCTGCTGAAATTACCGATGAGACTTGGAGAAAAGTAATTGGTACTAATCTTGATGCTGTATACTTTGTCGCAAGAGAAGTTGGAAAAGTCATGATCAAGAACGGTTATGGCAAGATCATCAACATCGGTTCATTACATTCAGAAGTAGCTATGCTTCCTTGGCCAGTTCCTGCGTATGCAGCAGCTAAGGGTGGTGTCAAGATGCTGACAAAAGCACTTGCGGCTGAATGGGCAAAATGCGGTATTACTGTAAATGCCATCGGTCCAGCTTATTTCAACAGTGAAATGACAGCCGGAATCACCGAGAGTGATGCTTTCACACCGATCGCTACTGCTTATATTCCAATGGGCAGACCTGGTAAGGAAGGCGAACTTGATGGTGCATTAATTTACTTCGCAAGTGATGCATCTTCATATACTACCGGTCAGCTCTTATGCGTTGACGGTGGTTGGACAACTATCTAATAGAACTGTAAAAAATCAGAACGAAAGAGAAGCCGCAGGGTTTCTCTTTTTGTATACAGCGTTATAATAGTGTTAGTAATAACTAACTGGAGGATAAGGTATGTATAAGACGACATTAAAAATAGATGGAATGATGTGTGGAATGTGTGAAGCCCACATCAATGATGTCATAAGAAAAACGATCAAAGGTGCTCAAAACATCAAGTCATCTCACACAAAAGGCGAAAGTACTTTTGTATCAGAAGAAAAAGCTGATGAAGAATCATTGAAAAAGGCGATCGCCGATACAGGTTATGAACTTAAAGATCTTCAAATCGAAGAATACGAAAAGAAAAGATTCTCATTGTTTGGATGATAAACCCAGATCCATTTAGTAAAGCCGATACTGCAACGAATACATGATAAAATTGTATTTATAGATGATTAAATCAAAAATTGGAAGAGGAATACTGATCATGATGATAAATACTTTATTTTTATTATGCGGATGTACTGAAAAACAGAAACCGGTCGTTGCTTTGTCTTGGCACAATAACCAGAAAAGTTATACCTTTGTAGCTACCCTTAAGACTGTAAAAGAAGCCGGAGCTGAACCGATCATTCTTGATAAGGTGAGATCAACTGATCTTGAATATGATGAAGAGGGTAATCTTTTATCAGGAAAAGATGAAAAAGGGATGCTGGAAAAAGATGCCGCTGAACTGGTAAAGAAATACAACTGGCACCATTCCAATGTTGAAGAGATCATGAAGGATGTAAAGTGTCTGATCATGACAGGTGGTGTTGATATAAGTCCTTATCTGTATGAGAATCCGGAAGAGTGGCTGGTCAGCGAAAAAGATAATGAATTTTCAGCGGAAAGAGATGTATCCGATTATATTCTGGCAAAGTATTGTATTGATAAAGATATTCCGCTTTTATGTATCTGCCGAGGTATGCAGGTCTTATCGATCGTTTCCGGAGCCAAGATGATACAGGATATTCCTACCTGGTTTGAAAATCAGGGCATCGATTATGAATATCTGCATCGTGAAATCGACAGAAAGGAATTCGTACCTCATGATGTGACGATCACCGATAAGGATTCTCTGATCTATAAGATCAATGGAAGTGATGTCATCACAAAAGTTCCATCATGGCATCATCAGGCTGTCGAAAGTCTTGAAGGTTCTGAACTCGTAGTTACTGGTACAACTCTGACTCAGGGTAAACAGATAGTTGAAACAGTAGAAAGAAAAGACCGTAAGTTTATTATTGGTGTCCAATATCATCCGGAAGCTGCCATAAGAAAGATCGTCGACAAGGAAGATAATGCGGATGATTATATGGATTATGATAGCGGAATGTGTCTGTTTAAGGCACTGATAAAGACCGCTTATGGTGATTAAATAATTAATAATATTGTAAAAGATACCGGGGAAACGTAGATAATATAATAATTTGAGATATAATTTAAATAATTGTGAGGTGAAGATAAAGATGAAAAAAATATCATTACTGCTTCTGTGTGTACTGATGTTGAGTCTGTGTGCCTGTGGAAAAACAAGCGTCATCGTTGAAGAGTTTGTTGGACACAACGTACAGGACGTCTACAACTGGTGTGGACAGCTTGATGAGGATCATGAATGTGAGATCACTTATGAAGATGTCGACGGTTATGAAAAAGATATCGTTGTAGAACAGTCTATTCAGGCCGGAAAGAAACTGAAAGATACCATCAAGTTCACAGTAGCTTCAGGAAATGAAAAAGAGATTGCACTCCCATATGTAACCGAAGATGTTACTGTTGCGGATATCGAAGCATGGAGAGATGCAGCCGGAATCAAGGATCTGAAATTTGTCTATGTAACAAGTGATACTGTTGAAAAGAATCATATCATCAGAATCGATCCATATGTAAACGTACATAAGGATACACCAATTACTGTTACTGTTTCTTCTGGTAAGGCTGAACCTACCAGCACGACAATCGAGATCAAACTTGGTGACTACATTGGTCTGACTGTCGAAGAATTTGAATCAAAAGCTAAAGCTTTAGGTCTGAATCCTAATCATCAGACAACCCGTGACAGATATAATCCGGATATCAAATTTGGTAATATCGCATGGCATGGATCAGGAACCTATGAAAAGGGTGAAACATTCAACTATGGTGTATGTATCAACGCGATCACTGTCAGCCCTGGCCAGTATTATGGCATAACTGAAGCAGACTTCATTAAGGCTGCCAAAGCTCTGAAGCTGACTCCAACTCATATTGATTCACGTGATGGCTATTCTTCAAAGGTAGCAAAAGGTTCGATCTATACTCATGGTAATGGTGTATATGTTGAAGGTGAACAGTTCAAGTATGGCTTATCCAAAGGACCAGCTAAGGTTGAATCAGGATACGAAGGTGCTAGAGAAGAAAACTTTGCAAGCTATCTGGAAATGTTGGAACTCAAAGGAGATAGAAGAACATCCAACTCATCTTCTGTTTCGGCTGGAAGAATCATTTCCTATAACTATGGTAATTATTCTTCAGGTGATGCAGTAACATACGTTGTTTCAATCGGACCAGAAAGCACATCAGTAAATGTACCAGACTTCTCTGGAAGAAGTGAAAACGAATTCCTGTCATTCCTGTCATCTAACGGTCTGTATGCCGGATCAAGAACAGAGACAACTACTTCGTCATATTCAAGAGGAACAATCGTCTATAACGATAACGGAAATATGGCTAAGGGTAGCAGAGTCAACTATACTGTTGCCGGAAACAATGTTGAAACAGCAATCGTTGAATCATTCGATACGATCTACCAGCAGGTAACACATGAAGGCGATTACGAACATGCTGCATATGATATGCACAGATATCTGTTCGGACGCGGCTTCAACAACTACGATATCGTACCGGTTGCCTATAAGGATTATGAACCGGGTATCCTGCTTGCGATCTATGTAAATGATCACCAGCTTGATTATCCGGAAAATCTGCCACTTGATACATATTTCTATATTCTGATTTCAAGCGACGTCGAATAATAAACAAAAATAAAGGAGCGTTTAGAAACCATATGCCGTTTCAATACGCTCCTTTTCTTATACTTATTTTTATGATGATCAGTTATTGACTGAGAATCTGTGAATCAGAATATTGAACAGTCTTGATAGACCACCGTTGGTGTTAGCTTTATCGATAGCGTTCTGAATCAGAATCGGATTATCTGTTCCGATAAAATCAACATCACAACTAACCAGGTACTGGATATTATCTTCAACATCTGATACCCAGGTCGTTACTTTCTTTCCCTGCTGATGAAGACGATGGATCAGTTCCGGTGTAACATTGTTTTCTTCTAATGAGAACCAGTCTGACCACTCATTGTCTTCGATTCTGTTTAAAGCTAAAGTCATACAATAGGCAACTTTGATGGTTGGATCAAGTTCCTTCATACGTTTAAGTGGTTTTTCATGCAGACAGATGATCAATACGTTGTCGTGCATCTTTGTCTCATTGATTACAGCAAGTATTCCTTCTTCAAGATTGTGATCATATTTTGTCTCTTTTATTTCGACCTGGACATTTACACCATAGTCACGACAGAATTCCAGAACCTCTTTTAAAGTTGGTATAGTGACATTTTCATAATTACCCGGAAGATCACTCTTGAATTTCAGTTTCTTAAGTTCATCATAGGTGTGTTCATAGATCTTGTAGTCCTGTCCCGTCATTCTCAACATTGAATCATCATGGCTGATGACCAGAACTCCATCACTGGTCTGATGAACATCAAGTTCGACCCATTTGACATTCTCATAGGCTGCCAGCTGGAAAGCTTCCAGAGTGTTTTCCGGTGCGTTATAGTTATCACCACGATGGGCAACAACTAATGGCGTTTCAACCGGATCTTTTAAGAATGAGAAATTACTTATGAAGATGAACGATCCGGAAACAATAAGGAAGGTCAATAGAGCTATTACGAAATATTTCTGCCTTTGAGATGGCTTTTCGCTCTTAAATACTTCAGGAGAAAGAACAGAGATCATATCCTTTTCTTCGGTATAACGGAAGTATAAGGAAGTCGTTGCGGCGTGATTCAGGATCGGAGAAATGAGATATCTGATGATCCTTTTGATGGTAAACAGATATGAGCCAACCTGCATCTCATGCGAAAGAATGCCATCAGATCCGGAGAAGGATGCCGCAAAATCATTCAGGTTAACAGAAAAGGCACCGGCAAGTGAATTGATGATAATATCACAACATAAAGACAATATAGATACAAAGATAACAGTATCCAGATAATGGCCCTTGTTCAGTCGTGCTGATTTTCGGCAGCTTTCAACAAAGTTATATTTCTGTAAGACAAAGATATTCAAAGAAAAGAACCAGATGGTACTTGAGACTGATAATAACACTACAACAATACTGTAGATAGTGAGATAGGTCGTGTTTTCACTGATTGCTTGATCAATGAATTCCGGAATTATGAAACCAAATGTTGAGGTTGATAAAGCCAGTTTTTGCGTCAGAGGCAAAAAGACGATCATGTATAAGATCAGGAACCAGTTAGCAGGTTTAAGAGCTTTTCGACAGGTTCTGATACCAGATGATACCATGGCAGAGAAATCGGTATCTCTACCAACCTGTCCCATCGCAAAGACATGAAGCATACCGCCTATTTCAAATAAGGCAATAAGAGTGACTCCAAAAAAGAAAATAAACAAACAGATAAGTGATACAGGTTTAAATATAAAGCTTGGCAGGTTTTCTAGTGATACAAAAGTCATGCCTGCAGCTTTAAGTGCTATCTGCAAGAGTACTTCCTTAAGCACATCTGTTAAGACGATCGACATTGCTGCACAAAGCAAGGCATAGAGTATGACAGCTTTGAAGTTCTGTTTTAACAGAAACAATGTGTTTTTAGATAATGAACCAAAGTTCTGGAATAAAAGTTTAATACTGTATTTTTTTCTGTTTTTCTTATTAGTCATAACTAAATTATACCTTTCAGACAATTATTCGTTGTATCAGATTAGAAAATTTCTAAGCTTTTCAGGAAAGCTGTTTACTATTTTTTCTACCAGTTTTAAAGAAGGAACAGGATCGTTATCAAAGACCCATTCTCTGACAACACTGAACTGGGCAAGTGATGAATAGTGAATCATGAAGCTTAGTTCATCGTCGATTGTCTGACCCTTTCCGGTAATCATCTTAATGAAGAGTTCATCACCATATCTGACGATATGTTTATAGACACCACTTAGTGCTTCATCAGCCAGGACCTTACGATAGAAGGTAAGATCTTCTCTGAGCAGATCAAGTCCTTTGGCATAGTTGTCTACAAAATCATAAGGACCATATTCCGGATCCCATAACTCCATCATACAGTGGATATAGATCCAGCCGGCAAGCTGATACTTATCTTCAAAATGATAGTAGAAGGTCTTTCTCTGACAGCCGATGATCTTACAGATATCAGTTATCCTGACGTTCTGAAATTCCTTTTTTTCCAGAAGTGTTTTTAGTGTTTCCGCAAATAACAGTTTTGTTCTATCTTTTAACATAATGACCCAATTATTAATATATGTATCTTTATTATACATATATAGATATCTGTATAAAATGTTAAAAGTTTAACGATGCTAGAATAACAACGTTAAAGGAGATATCTATGAATAATTTTGAAAATGTAAAAGGTAAAGTTGCCGTTGTAACAGGTGCTACTGCCGGTATTGGTAAAGCAATAGCTGAAGTATTTGCGGAAAATGGTATGAAGGTTGTCTTATCTGCCAGAAGACAGGAATTAGGTGAACAGATCGCCGCTGATATCAGAGCCAAAGGCGGTGAAGCTGTATTCTGTCAGGCTGATGTATCAAAGGAAGAAGAAGTCAAGAAAGTCATGAAGTGTGCCTTAGATACATATGGACAATTAAATGTTGTAATAAATAATGCCGGAGCAAGCTGTCTGATGCATCCGATCCACGAATATGAAACAGAAGAATTCTGCCGTATCACCAACATCGACTACGTTGGTGTCTTCATGGGTATGAAGTATGCAGTCAAAGCAATGCTGGAATCAAAATCTAAAGATTGTTCTATCATCAACATTTCATCTGCTGAAGGTATGTATCCAACCGGCTGTTTCGCTCCATATTCCGGAGCAAAGAGAGCTGTACTGTCTTTAACTCAGACAGCTGCCTTAGACTATGCAAAACATGATATTACTGTAAACTGTATCTGCCCAGGTGCTACAGATACTGATATCTATTCAACCATCTCGCCAGAACAAAGAGAACTGACACAGTCAATGATTCCTAACGGAAGATTTGCCAGACCGGAAGAAATGGCATATACCGCACTCTTCCTTGCCTCAGATATGGCAAGATATATCACAGGTGCAATCATTCCGGTAGCTGGTGGTATGGCTGCTGGAAATTTCAACGAAGTACCTTGGATTGAAAAAGATCCTAGAATCTAATCTGTATTAGAAAAAAGCGAAGGCCTCATACGAGACCTTTTCATATACATTAATTGTTTTGCCAGATCATTTTTTCGGAAATGACCTTCTTATTATCTTTAAGTGCCTGTCTTAGAAGGATAGCCATATAGGCATCCTGTAAAGCTTCAGAAAGCGGATATGGTTCTTTTCCCCCTGAAACATATTCACCCATCTCCAGCAACATCATTGCGATAGCTGTTTCATCAGATGAGAGTTCACAATCAGTAAATGGAGAAGAATATAAGATCTCATCTTTATAAGAGATCTGATCAATAACCTCATAATGATTGAGATTAGGATTAGTATCATCATTATCCGCAAAATGAGATTTGATAATGATACTGTCTTTTACTGTTTCATTATTGTTCAGATAAGTTAGAGTATCATTCAATATTTCCCCGTTAGAACCCTGGATCTTATAAGAATCATTTCTGATAGGAGAACGATACTGTTCAGAATCAAAGTCATAGAGACAGACCTTATTGTTTCCAAAAGTAAACAGAGCAAGATCTCTTTTCTTGGAAGCTATCTTTCCATCAGTGAAATGCTCATAGCGTGAGAGAGTTTCGACTGTTGGGAAAAGAAAACTCTGACCCGAGATAGAAAATGGTGTATCGATATCAAGATCAAGAAATGATCTCATCAGACTGATGCCGTGATATTCATGAGCTAAAGAAAGATAGAGATAATCAGGATCAGAAATTAGTTTACGATCAAGGATCTTTTTTCTGGCGATGTTGATTGGATAATGTGTATACTGTTCCGCAACGATAAGCTTATGTCCTTTCGTATGCATCTTCCAGAGTTTATTTAATGTTTCCAGATCCAGAGCAGCCGGTGTTTCACAAAGTACCGGAAATCCTTTTTCCAGCCACTCCATAGAAACTTCAGCGATATGTGACTTATCTATCGCCACTACAACAAAATCAGGTTTAAGAAACATACACTCTTCAATTGAAGTGCTTGTAGGGATGTGGTGTGTATTGGAAATCATCTCAGCTTTTTCATTGCTTCGACACAACATGGCCTCTAACTTCAACTTCGAAGAAAGAGCCTTAGCGATCCTGACATAATACAAAGATCTCCAACCCGATCCTACGATAATAAAGCGATATTGTTTCATGAGTTTTTCCTTTACTACATTATATTGTATAAGAAAGAACAATCTATCAGATTTCTGATAATATAAAGATAATAACGAAGATAAGATAATCATTAAGGGGGCAATATGAAATACGCATTTATTAATGGAAACATTTTAGATGGAACAGCTGATATGGAACCAATCAAAGGAAAGGTTGTATTGGTAGATGGAGATAAGATCGAAGATATCGCTGATGAAGGAATAAATCTGGATTCTTATGAAACGATCGATCTTAAAGGAAGCTATCTCATGCCAGGCCTCATCAATATGCATGTCCATCTGGCAGGTAACGGTAAGCCTCAGAAGAAACAAAGAGATAATACCAAGCTGGTAAAGTTACTCTTTTCCAATCCAATCAGTGCCAGAGTTGCCTATTACCTGGTGAAGAAATATGCGGAAATCGAACTCAACAGTGGAGTCACAACCATCAGAACAGTTGGCGGTCTGAAAGATCTCGATATCAAGATCAGAGATGAGATCAACGAAGGAAAAAGCACCGGTCCAAGAATCCTGACATCAGGTGAGGGTATCTCAGTTCCGGGAGGTCATATGGCCGGATCAGTCGCAATTGTTGCCCACAACATTGAAGAAGCCAAGAAACATGTTGACCATCTGAAAAAGAAAAAGGCTGATTTCGTAAAACTCATGATCACAGGTGGTGTGATGGATGCCAAGGAAAAAGGTACACCGGGTGAAATGAAGATGGAACCTAAAATGGTTAAAGCGATCTGCGATTATGCGCATGAAAATGGTTTCTATGTGGCAGCACACGTTGAATCACCAGAAGGCGTAATGATCGCTTTAGAAAACGGTGTTGATTCAATTGAACATGGTGCTGAAGTAGATAAGTATACAATTGATCTTTTCAAACAAAGAAAAGCCTTTGTCTGTACCACCATTTCACCAGCCTTGCCATATGCCATGTTTGACAGGAGTATCTCTAATGCTTCCGAAGTTGAACAGTATAATGGTAACGTTGTCCTACAGGGTATTATTGATTGTTCAAAGAATGCCTTGGAAAACAATATACCGGTAGCCTTAGGAAACGATGTCGGCTGTCCATGGATCTCACAATATGATTTCTGGAGAGAACTGGTCTACTTTACCAAATATGTCAAAGCAGATAACAGACTGGCTTTGCACATTGCGACAAAAGGCAATGCTGATCTGGCAGGTATTGGAGACATTACGGGTACAATTGAAAAAGGCAAGGATGCCGATATCATAATCACTAAAGATAATCCATTAGATGATCTTCATACCTTAAGAAATGTCTTAATGGTCATGAGCAGAGGAAAACTCATAAGAGAACCAAAGGTCAACAGAAAAGCTGAGGTTGATGAACAGTTAGATAAATTCTGTTAATCAAACGAGCACAACAATAGTTAAGATAAAACTCTTAAACTATAATAAAAACAGAAAGAAAAGAGGAACAATAATGATTAAAATATATGGAATGCCAACCTGTCCTTATTGTGATTATATCCACGATCAGATCAAAGGACGTGAAGATGAATTTGAATATATCAACATCGGTGAAAACATCCGCAACATGGGTGCCTTTACCAGATTAAGAGACAGCAATCCCGTCTTTGATCACTGCAAGCAGATCGGTGATGTCGGAATCCCGGCTTTTGTCTTTGAAGATGGTACAGTATCAATCGATCCTGCCGATGCTGGACTGATCGAATACGGAACTGCAAACGCCTGTTCTATTGAAGATCATAAAAGTGGTAGAAAAGGCTGTTAGAAAACAACAGATAATAATGCGAGAAGGATGTC
>CAMNFQ010000053.1 GCA_946537295.1 uncultured Bacillota bacterium | reverse complement strand
TGGTCTCTTCGATCGTTCCTTCACTCACAACTCTTCCGCCATCAGCTCCAGCGCCTGGTCCCATTTCGATCAGATAATCTGCTTCTGAAAGTATCTGAGTATCATGATCGACCAGGATAACAGAATTTCCATCATTCACCAGATCATGCATGACATCATTAAGACCAACGATATTAGCCGGATGAAGTCCAATTGATGGCTCATCCAATACATAAAGAACGCCACTGGTCCTGTTACGTACTGCTCTAGCCAGCTGCAGTCTTTGTCTTTCACCGGTCGATAAGGTAGATGATGAACGATCAAGTGTCAGATATGACAGACCAAGATCCATCAGTCGTTTTGCGACCTCAAGATAAGACTCACAGATATTCTTGGCCATATTGCGCATTTCTTCTGGCAATGACTCTGGTACTTTCTTAACCCATTCAATTGAATTTTTTAATGTCATTTCACAAACTTGATCAAGACTAAGACCCATGATCTTTGGTGCTCTAGCGGCATCAGATAATCTTGTGCCATGACATTCCGGACAGACATCTTCCTTAAGGAATTTTTCTACTCGCTTCATTCCTTTTTCGTCCTTTACCTTACTTAAGGCGTTCAGGACAGTTGCGGTAGCACTGTAATAGGTAAAATCCATTTCCGTAGACAAGGGATTTTCTTTGTTTTTTGGACGATAGAAGATATGTTTTTTGACCATCGGTCCATCATAGACGATCTCTTTCTCTTTATCACTTAGGTCTTTAAAAGGAATATCTGTGCGTACACCCATTTCCCGACAGACATCAGTCATCAGTGACCACATCAAAGAATTCCAGGGTGCAACTGCACCTTGATCGATAGTCAGATTTTCATCCGGGATCAGAGTTGAGCGATCAACTGTTCTTACTGTTCCGGTTCCACCACAACATTTACAGGCACCGGAAGAATTGAAAGAAAGTTCTTCAGCACCCGGGGCATAAAAATGTTCACCACACTCTTCACACACCAGTTCCTGACCAGCCGCTACCGCAATACTTGGTTTATGGTAGTGACCGTTAGGACAGCGATGTGATGCCAGTCTTGAAAACATCAGACGCAAGGAATTGAGCAGTTCGCTTCCTGTTCCAAAGGTAGAACGGATACCCGGAACTGAAGGTCGCTGATGTAAAGCTAAAGATGCCGGCACATATAAGACATCATCAACATCGGCTCTGCTGGCCTGTGTCATCCTTCTTCTGGTATAGGTGGATAATGATTCCAGATATCTTCTTGATCCTTCCGCATAAAGCACACCTAAAGCTAATGATGATTTTCCTGATCCTGAAAGTCCTGCGATCGCAACGATCTTATTTAAAGGAATATCAACATCGATATTCTTTAGATTATGTACTCTGGCACCTCTTACCAGTATCTTGTCAGGCAGATTCTTTTTTGTTGTCATACTAATAAACTATATGTCCTTTTATCTTATATATTATTCTGATCAAAGTATTTCTCTGTAAATTCCGCAATCACATCAGCTCCATTGATGATCCTGCTGCTGTGTATTCTGGTCAGACAATTCGTTAATTCGCCACTATTGATGAAATCGTAGACTGTCTTATAGATCTTTTTAGGATCTTCGCATTTCAAGCCAAAACCATTATCCGTCACATAGGTATAGTTATGACTTTCCTGTCCTTTTATATGACCGGTGATAATGATCGCTGTACCACTATGTAATGCTTCCATGATCATATTTGGTCCGGCTTTTGTAAGCAGGATATGACTCTTTTCCAGCAGTTCATTCACATTATTTATAAAACCATGGATCCTGATATTATCCTTGAGCTCACCATTGTTCTGCATCTGCTCCAGAACCTCATACATTCTTTTATCCAGTCCACAGACAAAATCAATATTTACATTTTCTAATTTAGACATCTCATCTAAAAAACTTAGATTCTTATTCAGATCAGTAGAAGCATTGACCATCAGTATGTTGATCGTTCCATTGGTGTTCTTGATCTGTTCAGCTTTCACAATATCATCTCTCACAGGAAAACCAGATACCACTACCTTATCTTCCTCAAAGCCTTTTCTGATATAGGAATCTCTGATCTTTTCCGTTGGCACAAAAATCAGATCGGCCTTTTTGTCTTCCCACACTTTAGGAGGATTGATCAGATCTATTACACCGATAAAAAACGGAATATTTAGATTATTTTTTCTGATCATATGACTTATTGCCTTAGTAAACATACAATGAACTGATATGATCAGATCAGGTTTATATTCATCGATTATTTTTAAAAGATTATCCTTTAACCACCAGTACATATGACTATGGATATACCATGGAAAAAACTCTGAAACTCGCTGACAGAAATAATAAACCATCGGCGCCTTTGTTGTAAGAGGAATGTATGAGTTTTCCATCAGCCTTCCCATGAATCCCATTAAAGGAAAAACATCTATCTGCTTTGTTTCAAACCCTTTATCCTGAAGCTTCTTCTCAATAGCCTTTGCTGAAGCGTGATGACCTGAGCCTGTTTTTTCTGAAGTAAGTATAAGTATTTTTTTCATAGACTTATTAAATATTTTAATATAAAAATACTTAAATATGTCTTAAGTACAGATAATTTCTTTTTTTCTTAATCTGTATATATAATTTAATTAATAAGAAAGTATTACAAACAACAATCCAAAACATGAAACAGTCAAATAAATTAACACACAAATTATTGTTTAAAACGATCCTGATTTTCTCGGCTCTTTTAATAGTATCTGCCTGTAATAATAAGACAACTGTTGAACAGACCGATACAACCGATCAGATGTTTGAAGAAAAGAAAGAAAACGAAACTGTCTATATCTTTCAGATGGATGGAAATACCTACATGATCGAACCGGCATATGAAATCGGCTATATCGGAAAAGATCTTAAAGATGGTGCTTTCTATAAACTGGTAGCTGATATAACCTATCTAAATGGCGGTGTAGCTGGTTATGTTGATTATCCTCAGATCGATAAGGTCATAGATTGCGTTGAAGTGTCGCCATTTGATATCGGTCTACCTGATATCAGTGAAAAACGCTATGGCGTCATGTTGATCGGTGATTACAGTGATGGAGATATCTTCCTTCACGAGTTTCATAAAGCGGCTATCTGGAAAGATGGCAACTGGATCTGGCAATACAATAAAGAACTCAAAAATGATGATGGAACAATCGTCTACTACCAAAGCGATGTAAGTTTTGATGAGATCGAAAAAGGTATCAACAACGGTATCTTAGCCTGTTCCCAATATTTTGTTTTACCATTAATTGCAGGTGCTTAACATTACAGAAAAATTTCATTTTTCTAAATTTTGGATCTTGTTAAATAGTATTCAAAGCAAAATATTATGGATAATTTACTTATTGAAAATATAGATAGAGTACATGCTACCGATTTGGGAGTAGACAGAATAAGAAGAAACCTAGGCCTCGGCGAAATAGATGTAGTTACTTGGTGCAAGGAAGAAATCCTAAAAACAGATGCAGTTATAGAAAGACATGGGAAGAATTGGTATGTCCACATAGATGGATGTGTGATTACTATCAACGCGAGTAGTTATACCATTATAACCTGCCATAAAGAATAGGCGGCAATTACAGTAGGAACACTTTACAAAAAATTAGATCATACTGATCTAATTTTTTATTTTGTATTCGTCTAATTGGATCTGTGCTCTTTGGATCAGGCTGTCGATTGGCTGACGTTTGTATGTTGCCAAACGATAATAGGTATCGATCTTTTTCGGATCGTAGGAATAAAGCAGATACTTGTCCTGATCTTCAAAGTATGTCAAAGCGTTTCTTGGGATCTGGAATAAAGGCGAAGAAGAATCAGAATCCAGCGATATGACATCGAGACAATCTTCCTCAATAACCAGGATCTCTTTTTCTGCAAACATCATTTTGAACTGCTTGTGGTCAAGTTTGCTCAGATCTTCTCCTGACAGACTGATCGTTCTGATCTGTCTGTCATCCTTATAGACAATCAGTTCTCCTTGCGGATAGATCACATAAAGAAGACCGTTATGGTATTTCATATTTACAGCTCTTTGGCCAGTATATGGAATCTGATAAAGAACACTTCCTTTCAGATCACTTACGATAATCGCATCAGATGATGAGTAGAACAATTTATCATCGCTCATATCGCCACAGAAGCCTTCTCCTGGTGCGATCGGTAATTTATTTGTTTCGCTATTTTCTGTATCAATCAGATAAGCGTTAAATTCATATCCATTTTCAAAATCATGGGCAACACTAAAGATCTTGTTTCCTTCAGGTGAAACCAGAAGTTCACTTGGATAGAAGTATCCCTTTGTATTCACCATAAATGATGTCTTCAGATCTGCTTCTACGCTTTTTTCTTCTTTACTTATCAGGTCATATATTCTGATCGTATTTGGCTTGTTCAGATCGTGCATATAAAGCTTATGATCCTTAACAACAAAAGAACTGTTTTCCGCATAGTTATTATCCAGATAGATCGATTCTGTTCTAGACAAAGGATAATTCAGAACATCACGGCTGATCGTTTCATCATACAGATCGAGTTTTGTTTCATTTAATAAAGTAGCCTTCCAATCATATTCCTGTAAGACGCTGTTTCCATCTTCAAGGATATGTAAGATATAGACGCGATCATCAACTATATCAAGCAGATGATAGTACTCACCTTCATTAAGCGCTTTGCTTTCCTGAATCTTTTCTTCTGTCATATCAACAAAACAGATCTGATTATATGACTTCACCACCATCTTATTTGAAGAAGAGATGATCTCATCAGGAGGATAATTAAAGCCCTGGCCATCTATGAAAGAAATACTGTCATCATAAAGACTTTCATAGATCGCAAGATCGCCTTTGTTTAAGATTATGTACTTGCTTTGAATAGAATTAGTGCCTTTCACCAGTTTAAGATCACTGATGTTTTCAGGAAAAGATCTATCCAGATAAGCATCACCACTATCCAGCCATACAGTGCCACGAAAGCCGTTGCGACATAAGACATCAAGATACTCTTCGTTATTCTGCAAAATCGTATTGATACTGCCGCTTAAGGTATAATCCTCTAAGATCTTTCCATCTTTTCCAATCAGATAGATATCACTTCCTAAAACCAGAATTATTTCGTTATCGTTTCTTTCCAGAACCTTGACCTTATCAAGCTCTCCGGAATTCTCTATTGTTGTATTGAAGATCTGTTTATTTTCCTTGTAGGCAAGGAATGAATAGTTACCATTGAAATAATATTCATTGCTTTGGGTAAAGTAGGTTGATGTTGAATTACTTGTAGCCAACAGATATAAAGTTCCATCATAAGTGAATTCAAAATCAATTATCTTGCCATAATTATCACTTAGTTCCTTAAACTCACCGCTTTCATAATCAATGACAGCAAGAGTATAAGTGCTGTCTGTATGACGGATCACAACCCCAAACTTTTTATCATCCTTGGACCAGCAGAAATCGTAAACATAACCATCGATATCTTCTGGTAAACGGAAAGAGGCTTCTGGAACACCATTGATATCCATGACCTGGATCGCATTGGAATCACCAGCTGCAACTAGTTGTCTGTTATTGCTGACACGAACCAGTTCCATGACCTGATAATTCAAAGCTTGTGACCACTCCTGTTTACCACTAAGATAATCAAAAGCCATTACCACACCATCATGGTAGGCTATGAGTTGTCCTTGTTTTCCTTCCTGGATTTTATTTGGTTTGGCGTTTTCACTTAAAACAAAAGATGTTTCTTTCTTTTTATCATTAAGTGAAATTGTATTTATCGAACCGTTATTTTCCAGATAGACCAGATAATTCTGATCTGAACTGATAAAGTAATCAACTATATCGTTTGCTTCATCGATTCGCCATGATTCTAGATAATTATATGGAACGTTGTAGGCAAAACTTGCTTTAGCTAAGGCAAACTGTGCCTCATCAGTTAAAGGACGATCATTATTTACCGGCAAAGCATCAAGTGCAGTCTCAATTGCCTTTAGTCGATCTTTCTGTTCAAGATAATCAAGCGATTCCTTTGATAACACTTTTGATTCATTGATCTGTGATTGCCTGTAGTTGCGGTTTATCTGATTGTTGCTCCAAAGCAGATAGAGTAAAGCGATCGATACTAATGTAAAGATGATACTGAATAGTATCAACATCTGTTTACGACGGTAACGTTCCTTCCTGAGCATCAGTTCATCATAGCCACAGCCGATCATTGCGGAAGCAAGTCTAGGAAGTTCACTTCTGATTGCCTGTTTCATATCGCCACGGAAATCACAGGCCAAAGGTTCACAATTTACTTCTTCTTTTATTTCTTTACCATCTACCTTACTTACTTTACTGTAGTGACATAAGGTATCAGGAAAGATTGCGGGCGGTTCACCTTCAGACAGGACACATAGCACATGATCGCGATCATGATTCTTTAAGAATGTTTCAATCTCTAATAGACACCACTTGGATTCCATGTAATGTGGTGAACAGATGACGATCAGATAATCCGAAGCGTTGATTGCTTCTTCAATCTCTTTCGCCAGATTGGAATTAATGACCAGTTCCTCCTGATCACGAAAGATTCTCTTGAATCCTTCGAAGTGATATTTATTTTTTATTGCTGCAGGAACACGAAAACGCTCCAGTGAAGTCTGGATCTTTTTTGCTACCTCGATATCTCTCGGGGTATGGCGATATGATATAAATGCGTCATAGTGTAGATCAGCCATATGGTTATGATTTTTTTGAATCTGATATATAACTTAATTCTAGCATGCCTATCTTAAGAATTTAAAAAGAGATCACAAGGATCTCTGAATATATATTATTCTGCTGGGTATACCGGACAGGTATATGCCGGATCGTTTCTCTTCTTTTTAATGAAGAAGATCATATAGATCAGATAGATACTTTCAGCCGCAACAAGTAACAGTTCGACCATCGCTACCCATTCAGGTAAACCGTCTGACAACATGAAGTTATATGATCCATGAATCAGGATCGGTAAAGCAAACGCCAATACTTTTGCGATTGGTTTTTTCTCAGCAATATATTTTCCATAGAAAGTGCCCATGATCAGCTGTTCTGGTACATGCCCCATCAGCACTCCTCTGACGATTATCTGTCCAACACTGGAACCAAAAACATAGACAATATCTTCAATCAGGGCAAAGCTGATTGCAGAAATGACCATAAAGGAAATGATATCAAGTCTTGAGGTCTTGCTTTTATCTTTTTCAATATATTTTTTCGCAAACAAGAATTTAGCTGTTTCTTCACAGATTGCATTTACCACAAAACAGACAAAGAATCTGTCTAACATAGGATACGTCTTTCCAATTCCCGTTATATTCCATGGAACTCTTACGATAAATCCAAACAACATAACCAGGGCACAGATAGGTATTCCTTTTAACAGAAGTTCTAAACAATCCTTGTGATATACTTCATCATCTTTTCTGTTATTCCTTAAAAAGAGAAACATCAGTATCGAAGGAATAAACGATACAATTAATGCCAGTATCAGAATCATATGTGCCCCCTTTTAATCAGTATTAATTGATATATATAATTATACTTTTTTCTATTTAAAAAGCGTCAGGATAACCTAGACGCTAATTAGTGTTTTTATTGTGGCAGATGTGCATCGATCATGTCGGTAACATAATCACGCTGGAATACATCGGTCAGCTTGATACCATAGCGTACATCACACTCACCTAATGGTCTATCAGCTACACTCAACGATTCCATCTTTGTTACACGAAGAGCTCTGCCATATGTCTGTGTCTCTACAAATTCTCCATTATCATCATAGATATCAAACAGGAATTCCACAGAATCACCAGGACTGAGTTCCTGAATACCTTTTTCTCTGAATGGTGTCATATTGTCTAGGAATGTATATCCTTTGATCTTACCCTTGATATCTCGTGGAGTATCCTCATTGATTGGTTCCCACTCTATCTGTAAGAGGATATCATCTTTCTTGTTCAGTCTGGCTTTGACTGTACCTTTATGGATGACACCAGCTTCTGATTCTACCGGCGTTTGTGCTTCATACGCTACCAGGACATTTCCGATGTGGATCCAGGTTCCATCAGTAGAAGCCATCGGATGATCGTTTTCATCTAACATTCCCGGTACATCATGTCCCAGATATCTCCAGCCATTTTCAGCTTTCTGATACATTACCAGATTTGAATCCGCAACAATATTCCAGACTGTATCAGGAAGATCAAGCTTATATCCTTCTTCTGTTTGAATAAGAGGAATATCGACGATTGAAGGGATTTCTCCATAGTTTTCAAAACCCTTCTTATACCACTTGGATTCAGTATAATCTATTGGATCTGCGATCTTCTGTCCGAAGATCTCTATCTGTCCCTTGTTTTCCTTTTTATTCATATATGCCATGATGCTGAAATAGTCATCATAGAAATTCTTTGTCTTCTCCAATCCTAAGGCATCAAACTGATCATGTTCCTTCTCATAGGTAGATATTGAATCATACGGGAACGTTACAGCTAGACCATTGATACCTAAATTGGAAACCGCATTACGATATACAATTGTCGATCTGAATTGCGAGATAAGATCATTGATATATGAACTTGAAACAATTGAATCATCATAATCTGATTCATCAAGTTTCTGCAGATAATCGATCAGATCGATCTGTTCATCTCCTGAAAACGAATAAGCATGTGATGCTGCCAGAGAGATATCCGCATAATCAGCCGGATTCAAACGGATTGCTTCATCCTGTCTGTCATATAAAGATTCTAAGGCATTATAAGCTGGAACGATTCTTGAAAGATCGATCAGAGATAATGTTGTTTCGGTCTTAGCCTCGCCATCATTTGAAATTGCGTTGTACAGATCAAATGAAGAAATGATTTCTTTACCAAAATCTTCAGTACTTAAAGTTGGGTTTTGAGCTAATGCGCCAAAGGCTGAAGTATAGTACCAGCCATCACCGCTTTCGGTTTCTTGCGAAGCAAGATAGAAATCGGCATATGGTTCAAATGCTCTCGCGATTTCGATATCCTGCATCAGACAGGCATCAAAACCGATCATATCAAATTTCATATCAGCTTTTTTCAAAGCATCAACGATCTCATCTACCAGCATCGTTTCATGTTCTGGATCTTCTTTCTTATTCAGCTGATCATCACCAAATCCGGAAGATAAGCCTCCGCCATGATCCCAGAATACCAGCATATAACGATCAGCCGGATACTCTTTCTTAGCCCAGCTTAAGAAGTTATACAGTTCTTCGCCTTGTGTCATTAATGTCTTATCATCAACATCACCAACTTCTTTAAGATTGCCATTGGCGATCTCATAACGACCAACTGTTTCATCATTGATTCCCTTAGTAAACCAACGGTATGATCCACCGGCTTCGATAACAAACTTTAAAGCTGAGCCTTTCTTTGTAGCCAACTTCATCTGTTCGATGTTGTAAGTCGCAAGACCTCTGCTGTCTTCAAGGTTTGAACCAATGATATATTCCAGAACGACAACGTTTTTATCATCATAGTGATTCGGGAAATAACGACTGCGTCCGGCATAACGATTATTGAGATAGAAATAATCGGTACCCATCGTATCTATTCTGCCTACAACGCGACCATCTCCCTTAAGACCTGCTACACTGTTAAGCTTTTCGGCAAGCTGCAGATCGACCATTGGTCTGAGCGGATAAAGCATTGTTGAAAGAAAGGCAACGCCACCAAAGACTGCCAATGCCACACTCGCAAAAGCCCCTTCATAGATAAAGCCAAAGACAAAGCGCAGGAACTTGTTGCGAATGATCGGCTCAAACTGTGGAAAGCCATAGAACGTCTCTTTCTTTCTTCCTAAAAGGAACAGGAAAAGCATTGGAATAATAAGTGTTCCGACCTTGAAGAAGAAACCTTTATTGAATGTTTTACAGATACGCCAGTAAAGCATCATCAGGAAAAAGCCATAGATAAGGATCGCAATCAGGGTAAAGACGATACCGATCAGCTTTGCCTGAATGCCACCTCTGGTATATCGCAGATAGAAACCTCCACCCAGAACGATTCCCGTCAGGATGAGGAAGTGCATATGTAACGACTTGTGTCTGAAAAGATTTTTCGCCATCTTTCCTTCAGCCACAAAAGGTATGATCGCCCATTTTCCTTCCAATCCCATCTTCTTTAATAGACGATAGTAAACGAAGGCCTGGATGATCCACGGTATTATCCAGTTAACTGGTTTTGTCAGATAGTAAGTAAATAGCATCGTTTTTCTCCCAATCTATATTGTGTGCTTGTTTCTGTTTACTATTATTATAAAGAAAAAACACCGGATTTTTCCGGTGTCTTGTCATTATTTTTTATAGTTCTTCCACATTCTGGAAGTTGCTTCAGAAACCATTTCAACAGCCTTTTCAACTGATTCCTTATTCCATGTTTCTTTTGGACCACGGAATTGGGTAGTCAGATCTTCACGATTATCAACAATACCAACCGGCAGATAATATGTCTGACCCCAGGCTTCTACCTTCAGAGTATCAGGTCTATCAGAAGTTTCCTTCATATACAGAATGTCATCGCAGCCATAGTCATAATACATGACCTTGTCTGGTGTCTTATGATTTATTGAAGAACCAGGATTGTTTGGATCATAACGGGCATCATTCTTAGCGCGTGATTCTTCCGGTGTTACCCAGATATAAAGTACCGCAGCACTCTTTAACAGGTCTGGTGAAAGCATTGAATAGGTATACTGATAACCGAACGTATCTCTTAAAGGCATTGAAGCGCCATCGTTTCCTCCTCGAGAGAATTCAATGATGATTGTCTTGTCTGTCATGTCTTCACAATACTGAGCCTGTTTTTCATTCAACAGTTTTCTTGCCTCGTCTTCCAGTTCATCTGTAAGAGCTTTTCTCACATCGGCGTCCAGCATGCCGATAAGTGGTTTCATACCTACCGCCATACAACCTCTGTCAAAACGGTCAAACAGATATTCAGCTGCGCTTGCTGGCTCAACGATAGCGTGATTCATCATATCCTGATAGTCTTCACTAAGTAAGAAAGACAATACGCCCCAGACTCTTCCGTCATAGGTTGGTGATTCATCATCAGGATAATACAAGGTATCTAAACCCATTGAAGCCAGTTTCTTATCGACCTGACGCATCAGCCATACATATGGAAAATCATCCAGCTGCAGATTCTTACCTATATGAAAATCGTTTACCATCTGATCAGGATCGTTCTCATTCATAAACTTTCTGAGCTCAGATTTACCTGAAGCAGGTAAAGCGTTCAGTAACACAACATCAAATACTTTCTTTTCCATAACTCTCCTTGTTTTAGATTTATTTACCTATATCTTATCATAGGGTCTTATTTATATTTCCTTAAGTTTTTGAACCTGAATAATCATTTTCTTACACACATATTTATGA
>CAMNFQ010000052.1 GCA_946537295.1 uncultured Bacillota bacterium | reverse complement strand
TATAAACTTGATCCTGCAAAGATCATTCTTAAATTAGGTGATACTGAAATTCAGAAACTGACTGGCGAGCATAATGGCTGGGTAGTTGATCATAGTGAGGATACAGTTGAAAGAACAGTAATGTATTACACTACGCCTATCGAACATGGCGAGACTACTGGTTTATTCATCGACTCACTAACAATCGATTCTAGTGTTACTGATGACTTTACTAGAACTGAAACTACTGATGAAACTGGAAAGTATAAAACTATAACTTATACATATAAATATGATGGCAACTTATTCTGTGTAGAAATTGAAGCAGATGCGATTCAGACTCATAACGCAGATAAGGCTATTAAATCTGTATGGGGTAGAAATGTCACGATAGACAAGGGCACTAAGAAACTGTCCTTGGTTAATGACTAGGAGGTAAATTCATGAAGAAAATATTAGTTTACCTGGTTATTTCAATATTTGCAGTTAACGTAT
The DNA here is from genome assembly GCA_946537295.1 of uncultured Bacillota bacterium. Lineage (GTDB taxonomy): Bacteria > Bacillota_I > Bacilli_A > Erysipelotrichales > Erysipelotrichaceae > Colivicinus. The sequence continues at coordinate 11,080 of CAMNFQ010000052.1, read as the reverse complement.
TCTGTAATAATGTTGCTGCAGATGAATTTGAATTCAATTACAATGTTACCTTACAGCCTGATGGAAAGTTTGTCAGTAACTATTACGATGAATCTACCCAAGGTTACAATAACGTTAAAGTCAATTCAATCATTCAGGAAAAGCTTAACTCCATGGAACCTGGTGATGAAGCTACGATCAATTTCCATCTGGTTAACCAGTTCAAAGAACCTGTTGACTGGTATATGTTGAACGATACTCTTAAACCATTTGAAAATGATGCTCAACATGGAAGAGTTGATGGCGATGGTAAGAGAACTGTTGATGGTGGTAATTATACTTATCAGCTCTTATATACCAATAGTCATGGAGAAAATGTAGACTTATACGATAGTGCAACTGTCGGTGGTGATGATTCTAAAGGTCTTGAAGATGCTACTAATGCTCTTGATGATCCAGATATGTTCAAACTGGATACCTTCAATCCTGGAGATACTTCTGATCTTACGATGCATTTTGTTATCGATGGTGAAACGCAAAAGAATAACTATCAGGACGTTTTAGGTCAGTTGACAGTTAAATTTGGTGTTGAAGTTGGCGTTCCAGAAAAGAAGGAACCAACTCATAAAGAGGAAGAAGTTAAGAAAGTTGAACATGTAACAAAGAAGAATCGTAGGACGATTTATCTGCCTTATACTGGTGATTCTGATAATCTTCCTTACTACGTCTTGGCTGAACTGATTCTTGCAAATATGCTTATAGTAATCGTTTGGTCATATATCGTATATAGAAGAAAACAGGAGGCAAGATAATGAATAAAAAATTTTTATCTCTTCTGTTTGTTGTAATGATGTTACTAAGTACAGGTGTTTCCAAGATATCTGCTGAAGATGTCTATAATACCTATACTGTTTCAATTGATGCTGGTCAGTATGGAACTGTTAAGGGTTCTGAGAAAATGAGCCTGACAGTCAATGCTGGCAAAAAGCTAAATATTCCTAATCTTGAAGATTTGATTGAAGAAACTACGGAAAAATATGTTTTCATAGGTTTCCATGTTTCTGGCCAGATGGATAATCAGAATGATGTATTCTCAAAACTGGGTGATGTTACTGTAGATAAAGATCTTGATCTGGTAGCTACATACGGTTTTAAGGGTAATCTTGTTGAGTATCATGTTTACTATGAAAATACTGCTGGTGATGAACTTCATCCAATGGATATTTTCTATGGTAATGCTGGTGATAAACCAGTAATTGCTTATCGTTATTTCTCTGGTTATGAACCAAATGTCCAGACATATTCTGCTACACTTCCTTCTAAGGAAAGTGGAGAAATTCTGGAATTTACATTTGTCTATACCAAAGTTATACACAGTGATGTTGAAGTAGAAGATGATCCTAATATCATTTATACTTATCCAACAATCAAGACAAGCACAACTGAGCCTACGGTTGTAGAAGTTGTAGAACATGAAGAAGAAGAGGTAGAAGTTGTTGTAGAACCAGCTCCTGCACCTGCTCCAGCTCCTGCACCAGCACCAGAGCCTGAACCAGAACCTGAAGATAAGACTATTTTTGAAACAATCGGAGATATGATGACTCCATTGGTTAATTTTGTAAATGAAACGATTGAAAAGAATCCGGTCTTAGGTTATACAATTGCGACATTACTGGTTGCATTGCTCTTACTTGTCTTAGGATTCATTATCTTCCTGTTCATCTTACTGTTTAAAAGAAGAAAGAGAAATGGTGACAAAGGAAACCAGAAACCGCAAGCAGCGTAGGGAAAAGTTCCTTGTAAGATTAGCTAAAATATTAGGTACAGGTGTATTCATCTGTACCATTTTATTACTGTTTCCAATAGCTTTACCAAGGATCATGGGATATCAGACTTTTAATGTCATATCTGGTTCTATGACCCCAGAAATACCTGTAGGAAGTCTAATTCTCGTGGAAGATATTGAATGCAGAGATCTTAAACAAGGTGATATCATAGCTTTCTATAGTGATGAAATAGTTGTTGCGCATAGAGTAGTTGAAAATAACTCTTTTGAAGGCAAAATATCAACCAAGGGAGATGCAAATCCTACGGAAGATTTTAAGATCGTTGAATATGATGATGTGATTGGAATTGTATCTCATCATTACCCGTTTGTTGGAACAATAGGTGCGTATTTAAGTTCTGTTTCTGGCAAACTTCTGATTGTTGAATTGCTGGTTATTGCTGTTCTGCTACATGTTGTAGCTGATAAGATTAAAGTATGAAAAAAAAGAATTTCTTTCTGATTGCGGTTGTTCTGATTTTGATAGCTTTGGTTGTCAATGCTTTTTTTATCTTTCGATCAGTAAACAAATATAAAAAAGGTGAAGAAAGCTACGATTCAATTAAAGAGATTGCCAAGAAAGAAACCACTGATACTAAAGAACCATCTGTTGATTTTGATGCATTAGAAAAGATCAATCCGGATGTTGTAGGATGGTTAAAAATGGAAAATACCGTTATTGACTATCCGGTTGTTCATGGTAAAGATAACGATTATTATCTTGATCATATCTTTGATGGTACACATTATACCTTTGGTACGATCTTTATTGATTTCAGAAACAGACCAGTCTTTGAAGATGATATAACAGTTATCTATGGTCATGCGATGTTAGATGGTTCAATGTTTAAATCACTTGAACAGTTTGAATCGCAGAGTTATGCCGATGAACATCAGGAATTCAGTTTTGAAACAAGAGAACATAAATACAGATTAGAACCTTTTGCGGGAAAGATCGTTGATGCGCAGATTCCATTTCTGGAACTTGATTTTGACAGTAATGAAGATTATTTAAAATATCTGCAGGGTTTTATTGATACTTCTACATTCAAATCAAATGTAAAAGTATCAGGAAGTGATAAAGTAGTAATGATGATAACCTGTTCTCATGATTTTGAAGAAGCAAGATATGTCTTGCTATCAAAAGTAGTTGAGATCAGTTAGAGAGGTGTTTGATATGGTTAAAGATCTAATTAAATTTATAGATGCAAGTCCTACAGCTTTTCTTGCAGTAGATAATATCAGAAAGATATTGGAAAATAAGGGTTTCAAGAAACTTGATACCAAGAAGATCAAGAAAGGTGACAAACTGTATGTTACCAGAAATGATTCAAGTATCATTGCTTTTAAGGTGGGAGAAGATCTTAGTGATGCTTCCTTACAGATTGCTGCATCTCATACTGATTGTCCAAGCATGAAACTTAAACCTGTTCCAATTATCGTTAATGAACATGGTGTAAGACTCAATGTGGAAGAATACGGTGGTATGCTTAAACGTCCATGGTTTGATCGTCCTTTATCCTTAGCAGGAAGAATCATTGTTTCTGATGGTAAGACAGTTAAAAGTGTTCTGTTTAAGGATGATAAACCATTCTGTATCATACCTAGTGTTGCACCACATTTGGATAGAGAAATAGAAGATAAAAAGATCGATATAGAGAAGGATCTTGTACCAGTTGTATCCTTAGAGTGCAGATATGATTTTGATGCTTATATAGCCTCAAAAGCAGGTCTAAAAGCAAAACAGATAGCTGGTTATGATCTTTATCTTTATCCGCTTGATAAAGGCTATACCTGGGGCTTAAATGATGAATTCTTTACCATTGGCCATATTGATAATCTGGAATGTGCCTATACCAGCCTAAGAGGTTTTATTGAAGGCAATAACAAAAAGAACATCAATGTATATGCTTCCTTTGATAATGAAGAAGTCGGTTCTTTAACAAGACAGGGTGCTGATTCCGATTTCTTAATCAGTATCATTGAAAGGATCTGCAATGATCTTAAACTTGATCGCTATTCACTTATTGAAAATGGCATGATGCTTTCATGTGACAACGCTCATGGCTTACATCCAAACCATCCGGAACTGTATGATGGACATAATGCTCCTGAGCTAAATAAAGGTATCGTCTTAAAATATAATGCCAGACAATCATATTGTACTGACAGTTTATCAGCTGCAGTCTTTAAGATGCTTCTGGATAAAAATGATATTCCATATCAGGTCTTTGCCAACAAGACTGGTACAAGAGGTGGAAGTACTTTAGGTAATCTATCTAATCGTCATCTTTCGATCATGTCTGTTGATATCGGACTGGCACAATGGGCAATGCATTCACCGGTTGAAACAGCCGGTTCATATGATGCTGAAACAATGTGTAAAGGAATTAAGGCTTTCTTTAATGCACATTTAACTAATAAACAGGGGACTTATTCTTTAAAATAAAATGAAAGATCAGAATGTTGAAATAAATGAAGCTCTTGATGCCTGTGAAAACGCATTAGAGTGTCTTGAAGAGGCTAAAAGACATCTCAACAGCGCCAGAAACTGGGGAATCTTTGATATTGTCGGTGGAGGTCTTGTTGCGACTTTAGTTAAAAGACAGAAGATGTCTAATGCCAGAGAGTATATGAAGAAAACCAGAAGTGCTCTAAGGGTCTTAAAAGAAGAACTTATGGATGTCGATGATATCTTAAACGTTGATCTTAAGACTGATGACTTTCTGTCTTTTTCTGATTATTTCTTTGATAATATCTTTTCAGATCTGATCGTTCAGGATAAGATCAACGATGCCAGAGACAACGTTGATTATCTTATCAACAATATTACACTTATCAGACAATCATTACTGGAAAGGATGATCTGACATGGGCATTATAAATGCATATGATACCAGCAGACCTTTGATCACACCGGATCTTTTGTATGAGAAAAATGATATCTGTGATATATGCATCGTTACATTTTCGATCAATGTTTTAAACAACATCTTAGAACACTATAATTATGAGATTGCTGCCAAGGCAAGCTCTGCCAATGGTGAAATACCAATCTATTATCTTTCAGACTATGATGTGCTTTTCTATATGTCTCCAATCGGCTCAGCAGTGGCATCTACAACTATGCAGGAAGTGCAGTTTATTACGGGAGCCAGATCTTTCATCGTCTTTGGCTCATGCGGCATAATTGATCGCTCAGCTGAAAATAAGATCATCGTCCCATTGGAAGCATATCGGGAAGAAGGTTTTTCCTATCACTATGTCAAAGCTGATCGCTATATCAAGATCAGAAACGCTGAAAAAGTAAAAGAAATACTTGATAATAACGACATTGATAATATTACCGGTAAGACCTGGACTACTGATGCCATCTATATGGAAACCATCAATAAGGCCAATATGCGCAAACAGGAAGGCTGTATCTGTGTGGAGATGGAAGCTTCAGGATTACAGGCGATCTGTGATTATCTGAAGATGGATCTTTATATCTTTTTCTTCTCTGGTGATATTCTTTCGCATACCTGGGAAAGAGCTGATCTTGGTGGAGAGAAAGAGAAACATAAACAGCTGAACTGTTTTGAAATAGCTTTACTTTTATTATCAGAGCTGAGAAAGGGTCAACATGGAAATTAACGAATATCAGAAACTTGCCTTAAGAACATTAAATAATAAACTTAGTGATAAAGAAGTATTGATCAATGGAGTTATGGGCTTATGTGGTGAATCAGGTGAAGCGATCGATATCGTCAAGAAACACCTTTCACAAGGTCATGAACTTGATAAGGAAAAACTGGCCAATGAATTAGGTGATATTGCCTGGTATCTTGCGGAAACTGCCTATATCATCGGTTATGATCTGGAAGATATTTTAAATATGAATATCGCTAAACTTAAGAAACGCTATCCTGATGGTTTTGATACTGAAAGATCAATATACAGAAAAGATCAATAATAATGGTATCTTTTACTAACAGATTCGTGATAAATAGCACATATTATCAGTTATAATATTAATAATCATACGGAGGATAAATAATGCCAAATGTAAAAAAAGTCAGCAGAGGAATGAATATCCTGATGGGACTGACTATGAGTTTCTTTCTTTCACTGATCGGCAATCTTTCTTCCGGTCATTTCAGTTTTGTCGGTTTTATTACCAGTTTCGTGATAAGTTTTCTTATCTCGTTTTTTATTTCATCATTTTTGCCGATCCACAAGCTGGGTAAAGATCTTGTGAAAAAACTGAATATCGAAGAAGGAACTACCAAAGCCAGATTAGTTGAAACACTGGTATCAGATCTTTCTATTACACCATTTATGACGTTCGCCATGATCTATATGGCCTATAGTCGGGCAATAAGTCAAGGTGCACAGATATCATTCTTACCGATGTTTATCAGATCACTTATCATCAGTCTATGTGTTGGTTTTATACTGATCTATTTCTTAACACCGCTATATATCAGATTGCTTATCAATTTTCATAAAAATAATCATTAGTCTTATGGAATACCAGGATATCAATGCCAGAACGATCGATAAATGGATCAAAGATGGCTGGGTATGGGGAAAACCGATCGATCATGAGACCTACGTCAAGGCAACAAAAGGAATATGGGACGTCTTGCTTACACCTACAAAACCAGTTCCTCATGAGTGGTTTGGTGATCTTAAAGATAAAAAGGTCTTAGGACTTGCCTCAGGCGGAGGCCAGCAGATGCCGATCTTTGCTGCCTTGGGAGCTAGATGTACGGTACTGGATTATTCGGAATTACAGATCGAAAGCGAAAGAAATATGGCTAGACAAGAAGGCTATTCGATCGACATCATCAGAGCTGATATGTCTAAACCATTACCATTTGAAGATGAGAGCTTTGATCTGATCTTTCATCCGGTCTCAAATGTCTATGTCAAAGATGTAAAAAGTATCTGGAAAGAATGTTACAGGATCCTTAAAAATCACGGTTCACTTCTTTCCGGATTAGATAACGGCATAAACTTTCTTTTTGATGGTGACAATGAAAGAGAAGTTGTCAATCATCTTCCTTTTGATCCATTAGTCAATGAAGATCAGAGAAAACAACTGGAAAAAGCAGATTGCGGTATCCAGTTTTCACACACCATGGAAGACCAGCTGGGTGGCCAACTTGAAGCAGGATTCATTATAAAAAGTCTTTATGAAGATACCAATGGTGAAGGTTATCTTCATGAAATGAATATTCCAAGCTTTATTGCTACCTGGTCTATCAAATGCAGATAAAAGGAGAATCATATGGGCATTGTTGTATTTGGCGCGGTATTTGTTGATATTAAAGGCTATCCTATTTCACAATACATTCCTTCCGGCAGAAATGTGGGAAGAGTAATTCAGGTTCATGGTGGAGTAAGTCGAAACGTTGCGGAAGATATCGCAAATCTTGAACTCAGACCATCTTTTGTCAGTGTTGTTGATGATACCGGTATGGGCATTGATGTTATTGCCAAACTTAATAACCATAAGGTCAATACCAGATATATCGTGCAACAACCCGATGGCCTAGGAACCTGGCTGGCCATATTTGATAATAAAGGAGATGTAGTCGCATCTATATCAAAACGTCCTAATCTTTCAGCTATCATTGATATCTTAGATAAACATGGCGATGAGATCATTTCGGAATGTGACAGTATCTGCGTTGAAATAGACATGGACGTCGATGTCTTACATCCGATCTTTGATCTGGCAGATAAATATCATAAAGATATCTATGCGGTTGTCTCCAATATGTCGATTGCTATGGAAAGAAGAGATCTCTTATCGAGAGTTTCCTGCGTTGTCTGTAATCTACAGGAAGCTGAACTTCTTTTCTCAGAAGAATATGAAAATATGGAAAAGGAAGCCTTGGAATATACCCTGATCGAAAAAGTAAAACAGGCAGATATCGACAGGATGGTTGTAACGATGGGAGAAGAAGGTGCGATCTATGTAGAAAAAGATGGATCTCATGGATATTGTCCAGCCCAGAAAGTCGATGTGATCGATACAACAGGTGCAGGTGATTCCTTCTTTGCGGGAGTGGCAGTAGGATTGACCTATGGCAAGACTCTTAAAGAATCATGCAATATCGGTACTAGATTAGCCTCATCTGTTATTGCAACCAAGGAAAGTGTTTGTCCACGTTTCCAGCCGGCTGAATTTGGACTTCCGGAGATCAAGAACTATAAAGGTTACTAGATGAATAGACCGGTTACTACTTTATTTATGCTGATGTCACTTGATGGCAAGATCTCTACAGGATCAACTGATAATATGGATTTTGATCGTGATCTTAAAGAGATCGATGGCCTGAAACAGGGACTTCATCAGTATTATGAGATCGAACAGACGACTGATCTGTGGTCTTTTAATACAGGAAGAGTTCAGGCCAAGATGGGTGTAAATCATCTGTCTATGCCAGAAAAGACACCAGTATCATTTGTTTTGTATGATAATTCACATCTTAATGAAAATGGTGTCAGATATTTCTGTGCCAGATCAAAGCAGTTTGTCTTGTTTACCAATAATCGTGATCATCCTGCTTTCAATGTCAAAGAAGATAATCTTCATGTCTTTTTCCAATACAAGCTTGATCTTGAAGATATGCTTAAACAGCTTAAATACCGCTTTGATTGTGAAAGACTGACGATCCAAAGTGGTGGAACATTCAATTCCTTGTTTCTACAAAATAAACTTATCGATTATGTTGATATCATAGTTGCGCCTGTACTGGTAGGTGGCAAAGATACTGTTTCTCTGATTGAAGGCGAATCGATTTCAACAAAGTATGACTTATCCAAACTAGGCATTTTAAAAGTAATTGATATCAGAAAACTTGAGGACGATTATATCAGGTTAAGATATAAAGTTATTTCATAAGAAAAATGGATGATACCTGTATGGAAATTAAAGCAATCAAATTCTACGAAAAAGGTTTTGCGACACAGGGTTTTGTCATGGGTGGTGAAGAAGGCGCTGATAAGTTTGATAACAGCATTCGTTACCGTTCATGTTTAAGCAATTATCTGATTGATACCGGTGATGAGGTAATTTTAGTTGATACTGGTATGCCTAAGGAAGCTCCGGAAACAATCCCTGATAATGATGCCATGATCTATACCGGCAGGATCATTAAAGACTATATGTCTGCCTTGAAAGATCTGGGATATGAACCAAAGGATATTTCAAAGATCTTAGTTACCCATAAACACGAAGACCATTCAGGTGAATTAAGATCGTTTCCTAATGCCAAGATCTATATCTCACCAGAGGATGCCGATGCCTTAAAACTTGATGGTGATAATATCATCAGAGTTTCCTATGATGATGGACCATATTATAATTTCCCAGCCTCAAAGAAGATCGCTGAAAGTGTCTATTTCATACCTGCTAAGGGTCATACTTTAGGTAATAGTATCGTTATTGTTGAAAAGGATGATAAGTTCTATATGATCCATGGTGATATCACATATACAGATGAGGCTATGTACGCCAATAAACTTTCTGTTGTCTATGAAGACATTCATCAAGCCAGAGAAACAATGGATCTGATCAGAACCTTTATTAAGGAACATCCTACTGTCTATATTTCAACTCATACGCCATTAGGATATGAAAATCTGGAAAACGATAGCGTTATGGATCTTGATAATCCACCTGAGACCGTTGCGATCGATTATGAGATCGTCTATAAAACAGCCTCAGGTAAATATGTCTGCTCGATCTGTGGTTATGTCTATGATCCTGCTGTTGGTGATCCAGACCATGGAATTGCCCCTGGTACAGCATTTGAAGATCTTCCGGAAGATTGGCATTGTCCAAGATGCCGTCAGGGCAAGGATAAATTCAATAAAGCCTGATCAAAATGAAGAAACTGCTTTTATTACTGATTGTCTATCTTGTCTTATCTGGTTGCCATAAACAAGAGGAGGATCCTGTCATGAATGATGCACCAATCATTAACGATACTAATGAAAAAGATTTTGTGCTTGATCTAGATCTTTCGGCTGGAACCGGTTTTGAATGGATGGTCGTATATCAGAGTGATAATCTATCGATAGAAAATAAAGGTTTTAAAGTAGATAACGGCCAGCAAGCAAGCACAGGAGGAAGAGGCAACGTTCATTTTGAAGGAAGCATAAATGATGATAATGATGGTGATCTGATCCTAAAGTACGCCAGACCATGGGAAGGTCAGGGTGATTATAAAAGCTATCATTTTAAAGTAGAAGATAATAAGATCAGTGATATCTCTTGTGTAGATTCCAATATCTATACACAAATGAAACTGATCAATACTCTTGGATCAGAAAAGGGTTATCTTTGTACGTATATTCCTTCTAACTGGTCCAGTGAAAAGTATGAGAGTGATAACGAAGCAGGTATAAAGATAATACCGGAAAATGAAGAGAATGGTTTTGAGATCTTTCATTTTCTTGAAAAAGAAAAACTTGAACTCAATAACTATGAAGCAAGAAAGATCGTCATTTCCGCTAAAGATTATTCTGTATATTATAATGGTGACAAATTGATATACATGATCGGTCCTGATAATAACGGATTGAGAAACAGTATAACTGATTATAATAAATACTTTTTCGATTTCATCAGGACTATCGATAATATCAGCTTCGAAGAATAAAGCAGAAAAAATTATGGTATATGATTATAAACTCGTAACAGGAAAAGGCGAAGAACTTAATCTTGCTGACTACAAAGGCAAAGTCATCATGGTTGTCAATACCGCTACCGGCTGTGGTTTTACCCCACAATATGCCCCAATTGAAGATCTATATCGCAAGTATCATGATCAGGGTCTTGAGATAGTTGATATTCCTTGTAATCAGTTTGGTGCTCAAGCTCCTGGCAGTGATGATGAGATCCACGAGTTTTGTACACTGCATTACAACACTACCTTCCCACAAATGAAGAAAGCTGACGTAAATGGAGAAAATGAGCTTTCATTATACACATATCTGAAAGCACAAAAAGGTTTTGAAGGTTTTGAGGAACATCCTTATAAGAAACTGCTTGAAGAAATGTTTGCCAAGGCAGATCCAGACTGGGATAAGAAATCTGATATCAAATGGAATTTTACTAAATTCATTATTGATAGAGATGGTATTGTTGTTGCCAGATTTGAACCAACTGCCGATATGGAAAAGGTAGAAGAGTGCATTAAATCTCTATTATAAAATCTATTTGCATATATTATTTGATACACACAAGTACAGAAAATCTGTACTTTTGTTTTTAAA
>CAMNFQ010000051.1 GCA_946537295.1 uncultured Bacillota bacterium | reverse complement strand
GCAAAGATCATGCTTGATTAATACTGTCCAAATAAGCGGACAGTATTTTTATTTCATTCTGTTATCCTTTCTTCAGGAGGCAGGTATGAATCACTATTCACAAAGTCAGATAATCAATGCAGCCCGATATCCCAAAAACCATAAGGATGAAATGGAGACAGAAATAGTCTGCGGATGTTACAGCTGTACCAGTATCTTCTTTCCTAATGAGATCAAAGAATACCAAAGAGCCAAAGATCACAGATCTGTTGCCGTATGTCCCTTCTGTAACAGCCCGACAGTCATTGGCAGCCGATCAGGCTATCCGATCAGAAAAGATTTCCTGGAAGAGATGAAACAGTATTGGTCAAAGGAGGATTATTTAAACAGCTTAAAAGATAATATATAATTATATTAATAGGGGCTAAGTATAATCATTAGGAAACTGGAGAATAAGAAAATGGAAGAAAACAAGGAAAAGAAGGAAGAAAAACAGTTTAATGAAGATGCTTTTCTGAAGAAAGTCGAAAAGGCTGCCAGCAAGGGTGCCAATATGAGTACTTTCAAGAATGCGATCATTTCATCTTTGCCGGCCATTATCATAATTGCCCTGGTCGCAGCTTTTATTATTCCTAAGATCAATACTCTGGATCAGAAGTTCAGCAGTGTCTTTCATGTGGATGAACCGGTAAGCGAACATGATCAGACGATTGAAAACAATGGCATACTTGGCTATACAGCTGCTGATTTTGAAGAAGCTGTTCTGGGTGATTCCAGTAAGTTAAAGAAACTGGAAGTCTATAAGCAGGAGATCTCTGATGTCGTGACGATCACTGATACCGGTTTACTTAACTGGGGTATCTTCACCAAGAATCAGCTGATCACCTACAATGGCACCGTTGTATATACGGTTGATCTATCTACATTAAGATCATCTGATATCAAGTTCAATGAAGCTGATAAGATCATCACCCTGACTATTCCTCACGCCAAGCAGGAGGATATCAATATTCCGGAAGACAAGATCCTTTTCTCTGACACGACAAAAGGATTACTGGCCTTTGGTGATATCAAGATGACGATGGAACAGGCAGCTAAGGTGCAATCGAAAACCAGAAGCAGAATGCAAGAGAAACTGGATGAACAGAAGGTCCTGGAAACAGCTGATCGTTTTGCGATCCTTTCCGTCTGGGAACTTTATTCCCCGATCATCAAGGGTGTTGCCAAGGATTATTCACTTTCAGTTGAATTCCGCTAGAAAGCATAAACGGCAGCAATGCCGTTTTAAAATATCTGTCTGACGTTTAACTTTAGAAAAAGAAAATACTATAATAAATTTAGATAGTTTTTTCGTAACAATCCGGCAGATCTGAATTATTCTTTTTACGTGTATTAGGGGGCAACATGATCAGGGGTAATAAGGAAGAAACAGGAATATCATTAAGAACAGTCAATAAACTGATGATTGTTATTACTATTGTTGTTTCAATTGTCCTGCTGATGGAGACATATGAATCATCAAGTCTTTTTAATACGGTCTCCCAGGCCACAGATGATTATATTGAGTGGCAAGAGGATGCCTATAATCTCATGGAAGCCTCTGATTATCTGACCCAGGAAGTACAGTGTTATACGGTTACTATGGACAGAGAACATCTGGATAATTATTTTAAGGAAGCGAAAACCAATCGCAATAGAGAAAAAGCTCTGGAAGCTATTCCGGAAGATATCAGAAATACTACTGCTTACCAGCAGCTCAAGGCAGCTATGAATGATTCCATGAATCTGATGAACAAGGAATATTATGCCATGGCTTTGATCTGCAAGGCAGAAAACTATGATATGAATGAATATCCGGAAGAGATCAGAAACATCAAGATCAGTTCTGAAGATCTTTCCTTAAGCAGAGAACAGATGATCAGAAGAGCTCAGCTGATCGTTCATGGTAAGAGTTATTTTGCACAAAAGGATGATATCAGATCCGAGATGAATAGGTGTATCGAAGAACTGAAGGACTATACCGAAAACAGACAGACCAATTCCATCAGTTCAATGAGATCACAGCTTAAGGTTGTCAGGATGTTTATAATTACACATTCCATCGGTATCATGTTTATCTTCTATCTGACTTCAAAACTGGGAATACTACCGATCTTAAAAGGTGTCGAGAAGATCAATGATGATTCACCTATTCCTGAGATCGGTGCAAGTGAATTCCGTTTCCTGGCCAGAAGCTACAACAAGATGTATGACACCTATAAGGAAAGTATTGCCCACCTTAACTATAATGTTTCTCATGATAAGCTGACAGGTCTGTATAACCGTGAAGGATATGAGATCATAAAGGACAGTGTCGATATTTCACGCATGTGTCTTGTCGATATCGATGTCGATGACTTCAAACAGATCAATGATACCTATGGTCATGATGTCGGTGATAAGATTTTACGCAAGATAGCGGATGCCTTAAGAATGAGCTTCCGTTCCGAAGACTATCTGTGTCGTATCGGTGGTGATGAATTTGTCGTAATCATGATCCATGCCAAACAGAATTGTGAGAACCTGATCAGAAAAAAGGTCGATATGATCAATAAGAGACTGGCTGATACTTCTGATGGCTTGCCGACTGTTTCCATTTCTGCCGGGGCAGCCCATGGTGTCAAGAACCGAAACTATGACACAATCTATAAGAATGCGGATATTGCCTTATATGAGGCAAAGGCTAAAGGCAAGAAGAACTATAGCTTTTATCGAGCCTCGTAGTGTATCATTTACCTATGAATAAGATCAACATAATACCGGTAGGATCAGGTTCTACCGGTAATTCTATCTATATCGAAATCAATGAACATAAGATCCTCATGGATATGGGGATGGGTTTTCGTAAGATCAGGGATGCGTTAAATGCACATGAAAGAAACATTGCTGATATTGAAGCGATCTTTCTGACTCATGGCCACTCAGATCATGTGAAGGGCGCAAAGGCTATTGCCAACAACACCAATTGCATAGTCTATGGAAATGAGAGCTGCATGTATCCGATCAGAGATATCAAAGCTGAAAGAATGGTGATAGAAACTGACAGAGATCTTGCGATCTTTCCTGATCTGAAAATAAGGATGTTCAGGGTTCCTCATGATTATGTCTATACCTGTGGCTATACTTTTGAAAGTAATGGCAGGAAACTGTCATATCTGACGGATTGCGGAATCATGAATGAGAAGATCTTCAAAGAGTTATGCGGATCAGATGTCTGTATCATTGAATCCAATCATGATATAGAAATGCTGAGAAACGGTCCATATCCAAGAGAACTTCAAAGAAGGATCCTTTCAGAATACGGACATCTTTCAAACGATGATTGCGCTACTACGATCAGCAGACTCTATGAAGCAGGCACCCGTAATTTTCTGCTTGCGCACCTTTCAAGACAAAATAACACACCGGAAAAAGCGCTTGAGACACTGATGAGCGTCATGAAAGATAAGGACATCAATGTCTATGTCTGTCCGGTTGAAGGTAATGATCTTTTAAGTTATTGAGAAAAGAAAGAAGACGTCATATCATGATGCGGTTTATAGGGAAATGGATGATAAGGATCAGAAAGATTTCATGGAAGCTCTATAGACGATCGAGATAGTATTAGGGAAATAGACAAAAGAAGAGGGTCTCCACCCAGAGACCCTTTGCCAAATTATGATATTTTATAGAACCTCATTTACACCTTTATAATACAAGAGGATAGCTATTATAAACAGTCTTATAATAATAGTTCAAAAATGTTATAATATTTTTTGGGAGGTAATTACTATGTACCTGGAAAGGAACAAGATATAACTCCTGATCACAGACATATTGTCTGTTTACATATGCAAGCTGAGAGCTTGCTTTTTTTGTTAAGATAGAAGCAGGTAATTTATGGCAATCACAAAGACAGGATTCATGAGAGGTATGCAATGTCCCAAGATGATCTGGCTGGACAGGCATAAACCGCAGTTTAAGATAATTCCTCCGGAAGTTCAGGAAAGGCTTGATGCTGGAAATGAATTTGGTGATAGAGCCATGTCGATGTTTGGACCATATGAGGAAATGACGATCTATCGACCTGGTACACTTATCCCTGATAAGAAGGCCATGGTAGCCAATACCTTAAAACATCTTGAAGCTGGTACACCGGTGATTTGTGAAGCAGCGTTCATGAATTATAATAACTATTGTGCTGTTGATATCTTAAGAAAGACCGATACTGGATATGATATCTATGAAGTCAAGAATACCAATGAACTCAAGGAACAGTTTATTGAAGACAGTGCCTTTCAATACTATATAATTGACAGATGTCAGATAAAGATAGACAGGATCTATATTGTATTGAATTCTGAAAATGAAGATGATCCATACCTTATTGAAGAAGTAACGGATAAAGTGAAGAAACTTAAAAACTGGGTCAATGAAAATATCTGGAGACTAAACCGTCTGCAATATGAAAAAGATGAAATAGATATTGAACCAGGTATACAATGTAACGAGCCTTATGAGTGCTGGTACTATGGCTATTGTCATCCTGCTAAGCAAGAGCATTCAGAAGAAAGAAAACTGATAGATGAAGATATTTAAAAAGATTTTGATCGTTATGACAATATTGCTGCTTATCAGTGGCTGTAATCAGAATAAAGAAACAGCCAAAGCAGCTTTTCAATATGTTCACGATCCCAGAACAAATCCGGAGGCCATGAAGGATATCATTGAGGATCCTGATGCCGTATATGGTTTTGCCCCAAGTCCGGATTCTGAGAGATTAAAAGAGTTTGTGGAATATGACTGGAGCGATGAAGAAGTCGTTGAACATTTCAGACAGATAAGGATCAGCTATCACGAGTCCACAAGTTCAATGAGCGATATTATCTACAAAATGAGAGATGAAGGAGCTTCGATAGAAGAAATTGCCAGAGCGGTTTCGACAGAAAGAAACAGATTACGTCTGGAGGCCTACAAAGATGATCCTGAAACATTGGCTAAAGTTAAAAAAAGCAATATGGAAATTTATGGCCGTGAAGAAGGTCCAACGCCAGATCAGCAGTTTGAAAAAACCGGATCCTGGGCAGAGGTCATACGGAAGGCTTTTTCTCCCAATCTGGGAGCTGATGCTATGTGCGGCCTTTATGATGACTACTATCAGTTTTATGTAGAGCTTGGCTTGGCACCGGACGAATAAGATCCTAACGTATCTTTTTATAATCCTTTAATCTGTCAGATAGTTCAGAGATAAACTTATTTCTGAGTTCTTCCGGTTCAACGATCATAATTGAATCAAGATACTGCTGTGCCAAGAAGATTGCACCGGTCTCGGATGTCTTAACTCTCATGATGAAATGATCATCATCTGCATACATGACATTAAGTTCAGGACCAAAGATATCGATCATCTGATCCATGATCCTTTCTTTACATCTGAAGGTCACATATGAAGTTTCTCCGGCATACATAAACAGTTTATTGCGGGCATATTCATAGGCGTCCTGTCTGTTAGAAAGTCTCTTGGATTTTTCTGTTAATACTTTTGCGTCCTTGATCCTATCAAGACGATAATGAATAAATCCCTTATGATTATCACTGGTGACGATCATATAGGCTCTTGAATCAGCATAGACAATATATCTTGGTTCTACGATATATGGTTCTTCTCTTCTTGGAACCAACTGTTTATTATGATCATAGTGCAGATAGGTAAAAGACATCTTTTTATTATCTCTAATGGCTTGCGCTACGGAAGAGATAGTAAAAAGAAGTTGCTTATTTGTAGTTTTTAAAGGATTAGGCATATAGACCTTATCAGAGAATTCCTTGGCTTCATATTTACTTTGCGTCGCAAGCAGTTTTCTGATCAGATCATCAGATTGTTTAGAGGAAATAAAATGAGAAGAATGGATGGCGTTACATAATAAAAGAATCTCGGCCTTATCAAACTGCCGATCGATCAGATAGTATCCGGTATGATTATCTTCATAGTTGGAAATGTCATAACCGAAGTCTCTGAGTATTTCCAGATTTGCGTAAAGTGTTCTTCTTTCCAGTTTGAGGTCATATTCATTAACCAGATATTCATTGATCTGAGCTGAACTGAGGATATGATCTTCATCGGAGTATTTTCTGAGTATTTCTAAAACCGCTAAAATTGAATGTTTCTTTTCTGCCATTATCTTTCTTCTCCCTATATTTTCATTATATAACAGCAGAAAAAAGACTTGGCACAATTTTACGCCAAAAGAAAAGCCATATTGCTATGGCTTAATCAGATAGTTTTGATCAGACGATCAATAAGTCTGAAGGCTTTATCGGATGAAGTTCGGACATTCTTATCAAAATCACTTCCATCACCATCGTATTCATCAGAGATACATTTGATGGAAAGACATCTGACATTATTGAGCAGACATACTCTGGCTATCGCAACGATCTCCATATCACAGACATTACAGCCTTCATTGAAACGAGCCTGTTTATCTTCTTTCTTATCGACAAACAGATCACCAGAAGCATCAACTGCTTCCTTGATATCAGGTTCGATTGTTTTTAACAGTTCGATCAGTCCCTGATCAAGATAGATAAACTGATCTTTCATATCACCGTATTGGTGCTTCACAACATTATCAATCATTGATGTATCAAAATCAAAATTCATGGTCTTGCTGACATAGAACAGATCTGAGACTTTGAGTGAAGGATCAAGAGCACCGGTAACACCAAAGTTCAGGATGATCTCTACATGATATTCACAGATCAGATACTGGGTAGCCATAGCTGCGTCGATGAGTCCCCATCCTGATTTTATGGCATAGACTTCATGGTTTCCTATCTGTGCTTTGAAACAGGTGAAGTTTCCCTTGCTTAGTTCTTCGATCTCATAACTGCTTTTCAGAAATGATTCAAGTTCTCTTTCAATTGCGATGACGATTCCGATCTTCATACTATACCTCCGAATTTACTATTCAATAATATCATTAAACATCTGAAAATAATTCAGAAAAAATATTAATAGAATTCACCTTAAGTTCAGATATAAAAGGCTAGAATAATCTCATCCAAGGAGGACAAAACTATGAATAAGAAAATGCTTGGTACATTATGTATTGTCTTATGTCTGATGACATACGGTTGTTCTTCAAAAAATGAAACAGTTGTTGAAGATACTACCGAAGAAGTAAGTGAAACAACGCAAACAACACAAACATCCCTGATCAGTAAGGATTCTATCGAGATCAAGGAAACGATTGAAAACAGTGAAGATGGAGGTCATGCGATCGAATTAGAAAGCGGAGAGGCTTCCTACAGCAATATACAGGTAAATAAAACCGGAGACTCTTCAGGAGATGAAGCAGACTTCTATGGTGAGAATGCTGCCATCTATGCCTATAATGGCGCAACTCTTGATCTGAGTGAGATCGTAGTTGAAACTGATGGTACACACGCCAATGGTGTCTTCTCATATGGTGAAGGTACAACAGTCAATATCTCTGATTCGGTAATTGAAACAAGCGGTAACTGTTCAGGCGGTTTAATGACAACAGGCGGTGGTACGATGAATGCCAGCAATCTGAACATCCATACCACCGGTAATTCATCAGCTGCGATCAGATCCGATCGTGGCGGTGGCACAGTCAATGTTACAGGCGGATCATATGTGACAGATGGTAAAGGATCACCAACGATCTATTCAACAGCTGATATCACTGTAAGTGATGCCTATCTGGAATCAACTTCTTCACAAGGTGTTGTCGTCGAAGGACAGAATTCCGTTACATTGAATAATGTTGAACTTGTAGCTGACAATAACTCCAAGAATTCTGACAAGTCAGATGTCTATCAGGCTGTCATGATCTATCAGTCAATGTCGGGTGATGCTGATGAAGGAACAGCTTCCTTCACAATGAATGGTGGTTCCTTAACAAACAAGAATGGTGATATCTTCTTTGTAAATAACACAGTAGCGACGATCAGTCTGGATAATGTCACATTAAACAATGAAGATACAGAAGGTTACTTCTTAAGAGCAGAAGCAGCAGGCTGGGGTAATGAAGGATCTAATGGCGGTCATGTCATCCTTAATGCCTTCAATCAGAAGATTGATGGAAATATCACAGTTGACGAAGTTTCATCACTAAATATGTATCTGAATGATTCATCTGTCTTTACCGGAAGTATTGAAATGGAAGGTGAAGTATATGTTGAAATCGATGAAGGTTCAAAGTGGGTATTGAGTGCTGATTCTTATGTCACTTCTCTAACCTGTGATGCTGACAGCATTGATCTCAATGGTCATAAGTTATATGTCAATGGTGTTGAATACTCCGAAGGCGAAGCAAGCCAGGGTGAAGCAATCACAGTAACAGTTTCTTCAGGAACTGAGAGTGGATCCAAACCTGATGGTATGCCTCCCCAAGGTGGTCCAGGTGATGGATCTACTCCACCACAGAAACCAGATGGTGAAAAACCAGCAGATAAACCAGATGAAAAAAACTGACAGGAAGATATCTTCCTGTCATTTACTTTATACCGGTAATAGGGATTTTATAATAATCGGTTTTTTCTTCCTTTTTCTCTTCTTTCTTTTTTGCTTCGCTAATATTGAAATGAATGAAGAGATTTTTATTATCTTTAAAGATAATATTTAATTCATGTTGTCCAATCGCAAGATTATTAAGATAGGAAGGTTTCAGTTTTAAGATCAGTGAACCTTGTACAGTCTCATAAGATGAAGGATCAAGTTCACTATCACCATCCATGACTTTAAGGAAATTGTCATAAGGATCATGATCACTATCAGAGATGATATGGAAATCCAGGGTGTTACTGTTTCCTTTTTGCCATGAACCGTTTTCACCTTTATCGATCTTATATTCATAATCCGGTTTTTCATCTTCCAGGATTGTGAAATGATATTCTGCATTATTGTTCAGATAATAGGCTTCTGTAATGCTTCTGTCAGGATTAAGATTCAAGCTGACTTTGTATTCACCAGCCGGTAATATTTCATTAGTGTTGAGGATAATGAGATTTCCTCTTTCTGCATTGCTTATGATTGGGACAGTACAGGTATCTTTTCCCTGTTTGATGAGCGTATCATCGTGATAGAGTTTCCATTCGAGTTCTAAAGAATTCTCGCCATATTGTGTCTCATCAAAATCGATTCTTGAACTATCTGCGACAAAATAATTAAGGCTGATCGGATCACCCTGTTTATATTCATGCATCGCAAGTTTATCGGCATTCTTCCGATACATATCTTCGTATCTTTCAGTATTATCTGAACAGAATAATGTTGAAATAATCAGATCGACTGTATCAAATGCACTGCAGTTACCTTGTGTTTCACGATGTTTTTCAATCAGTGCTTCATCATAGATACTCAAACCATTGACGGAGTACAGGATCGTTTCTTCATCCTCTTCACTTCCATATCCTAATATGTTCCAACAAGGATCTCCATTAATATCATTAATCAGTTTAAGATTATAGATATTTATAGTATTAGGCTTGGTGATCCTTTGAGCGATCTTCTCGTCTTTAGGAAGCTCATCATATTCTCCCGAATTAAGAGCGTCATTATCGCTATCGATAAACAGGATCGCTTTATAGCGTTCAGAGATATCCTGGGCTGCAGGATCAATGATGATTCCCACACAGGTAAGTGAATGACCAGAACTTCCGATTTCTCCAGAAGACAAAGATCCGATAGAAGCCTGGAAAGCTTTCGGATCATTCTGACTCCAGTCACATTTGAGCAGTTCTTTGATATTGCGGTAATTATAACTGATATCAGTTTTCCTGTTGATGGCAGCAGAACACAACTGTTTAAGCAAGCCGTCTTTTTGTGTTTCTTCAAGTCTGTGGGCATTGCCTGGAGAATAACTCGTCATGAAGTATTCACCCATGAAGAACCAGTTAATTCCTGAATTGGTATTTCCTCCACCATTTGAATAAGAAAGATCAAAATAAGTAAAGAGATCATCCTCACTGCTGAAGTTACTATCTGTCAGAGGATCTTTAAAATGGGACGCCCATCCTGACATCCAGAGAACCTCAGAAGCTGCAGCTGCCCAGCACTTTTCTGAATCAGATTCATATGACATATCAAAGGTATCAAATTTCTCACAATCCGCAATGGCATTATCAACAATGGTTAAAGTGTTTTCGGTATTGCTGATGTAATTGTTTCCTAATGCTTCTACAAACTTTTCAGCATTTCCTTCCTTAAGGCCATACATGATCAGCTGATAGTTGTTACCATCAGCTCCTGTAAAGTTTCTGTTTATGGAGATAAAATCACTGCTTCGCTCCGTTTTACTGTCTATATCGATCCTTATCTCTTCAGCAGAAATATTAAAGGAAAAACAGCTTAGTATTATTATCGAAACAAGCAGATTGAGAAAGATCTTTTTCATATCTGTATTTTATCTTATTTAGATGAATTCTATGAAGAAATAAAAACTGCAACACCTTGATGTTGCAGTCTGCTGTTTAATGAATAATAGATTTCTAAGCAGGGGATAAGACCAAAGAATCCAGCCATCTGATGAATTCTTTCTTTTCTACCGTGGATGCAAATCTGATACCTTCATCCCATAAAGCATCAGGCTTAATATGCTTTAATGAATTGACGCTGTCACCTACAGGATTATTAGCTGAAGTACAGAAAGGTATGATCCTTTTATTATCGACATCCACATTTTCTAAAAAAGTATAAATGATCTTTGGGGCAAGACCATGCCAGATCGGATAAGCCAGAAAGATCGTATCGTATTCTTTCAGATCAGGTAATTCATACCTTATCTCCGGGCGACAGGTGGGGTCATGCTGTTCCTTATATGCTCTGGTGTTTTGATCAAATACAGTGTCACCCTTGTTGTATTCATCCTTGGCTTCGATCCTGTAGCTATCACAATCGTATTTTTCCACAACATAATCTACCAGTCTTTTGGTATTTCCTGTGTAAGAAAAATAGACGACTATGATCTTGTTGTTTTTATTATCTTCTGTCGTTTCCTTTCTGTTGCAGGCTGAAACACCTATAAGCAAAAGCAGTATTACAAATACAGACGCGATCTTTTTCATAATCTTTTCTCTTTCTTTTTAACTATCTTAAGTTTACAACATTATACTATTACAGATTGTTCCGACAATAATGAGATCAGGCATCTTTTTTGTATAGATATATCCCTATGATGTAGATAAGCAGTGAGGTTAATTATGAATGAGATATATCTGACAATAAGCCATATCGATGAATACTGTGGCTACAACCATATAAAAGTTGGTGATGTTTTTAAACTGATCAAAGATCACAATAATATCTATGATGATGAAGCGATCGCAGTCTACGACAAAAACAATATCAAGAACGGCTATGTCGCCAATTCAGTCCATAGTGTTGCAAGAGGTACCTATTCGGCAGGAAGACTCTATGATCTGATCGAAGATGAGACAGAATGTGAAGCTCGATTCATTCTTGATGATAAGGTTATTGCACTGATAAGAGATTAGTTTTTTTGCCTGTTATAATAAGGCCATGGGTGCAAAGTATAAACCGGGAGATATCGTCTATATTGTTTCAACCGGAAAGCAGAT
>CAMNFQ010000050.1 GCA_946537295.1 uncultured Bacillota bacterium | reverse complement strand
TTTTAATTATTCCTGTTCAGTAGGATAATCTGATTTACCAGTTATCGTTCTCTTGATGATCTTTACCATACGTTTAGCGGCATATGGACCAACCAGTGAAATCATCTCTTCAGCTTTGTGCATATCTGATGCTTCTGGAATATCTCTTTGCAGATGGATCGCATCAAATTCACATCTTGTTGTACATAAGCCACATCCTACGCATTGATTGAGGTCAACATAGGTTGCACCACATCCCATACATCTCTTGGCTTCGATCTGAACCTGCTGTTCTGTTAAAGGAAGTCTGAGATCAGCAAATGTTTCACGGGCCTTACCAGGTTTATTGGAAGGACGTTGTCTTTCGGCATTATCGAATCCTTCCGGTTTAGAGATATCATCACGGTTGAATTCAATGAACTGTCTTAAGTCTCTACCGATCGTAAGAGATTGACCTGGATGAACGAAACGGTTGATTGATACCATTCCCTGCTTGCCATCAGCGATCGCATCAATCGCGAATCTGGCACCATGGAAGATATCACCACCGACGAAGATATCTGGTTCATCAGTCTGATATGTTACCTTATCAGCTATGGCTGTGCCATTAGGATTAAGTTTAACTTTACTGCCTTTTAGTAAGTCACCCCATTCAGCACTCTGACCGATCGCCATGAGGACATCTGAACAATCAACAGTTATCGTATCGTTTTCATCATATTCCGGAGCAAAGCGATGCTGATCATCATAGACTCTGGTACAGCGTTTGAAGACGATAGAAGTAACTTTACCATCTTCTGAGATGATCTGTTTTGGACCCCAGCCATTGAGGATCTCAATTCCTTCTTCCAGAACTTCAGTGATCTCATCTTTGGCAGCAGGCATTTCATCACGCTGTTCAAGACACAGCATAGTAACTTTGCCATCAGTACATCTCAAGGCTGCTCTAGCAACATCAGCTGCGACATTACCACCACCTACGACAACGACATCACCTTTGAAACGAATATCGTTTGTCTGATTTACTTTCTTCAGGAAAGCTACACCTGATTCAACACCTTTTGAATCTTCACCTGGAATACCGGCAAGTCTTCCACCCTGAAGACCTATCGCAACATAGAAGGCTTTATAGCCCTGCTTACGCAGTTCATCTAATGTAATATCTTTACCAACTTCAATACCACAACGAATCTCTGCACCTAGGTCTTCAATGATCTTGATTTCTTTTTCCAGTACTTCTTTTTCCAGACGGAAATTAGGAATGCCGTTCAGCAACATGCCACCAGGTCTGTTTTCTTTTTCAAAGATCGTTACAGGATAACCTTCAGTTCTTAAATAATAGGCTGCAGATAATCCGGCTGGACCAGCACCAATGACAGCGATCTTGTAGTCGTCCCATTGCTTGCCTTCACCATTTTCACAGATGACTTTGAAGTCCTGAGGATTATCGAGTTCCCATTTAGCCAGGAATTTCTTGATCTCATCGATCGCAACCGGCTGATCGATTGTTCCCCTGGTACAGCGCTCTTCACATCTTCTGTTGCAGACAGCACCACATACAGCAGGGAAAGGATTGTCCTGTCTGATCAGTCTGATCGCATCGGCATATCTTCCTTCGGCAGCCATTTTGATATAACCCTGTACAGCAATATGAGCAGGGCAGGCACTCTTACATGGAGATGTACCGGTGTCATAGCAGTTAAGCTTATTGGTATCACGGTAATTCTTATCCCAGCGATCTTCACCCCAGACATGATCATCAGGAAGATCTCTCATAGGATATTTAACTCTGCTGCCATCAGCTTTACATAGTTTCTGTCCCAGTCTGGCAGCACCGACCGGACATACTTCAACACATTTGCCACAGGCAACACACTTGCTTTTATCGACATGTGCGCGATAGGCCGAACGTGACATATTAGGGGTATTGAATAGCTGCGAGGTTCTTAAGCCATAGCAGCTTCCCGGAGAACAGTTACAGATACCGACGATTCTTTCAGGTCCATCAAGATTGGTGATCTGGTGAACATAACCTTTTCTTTCGGCTCTTTCAATGATCTCCATTACTTCTTCTCTTGTGACATATTTGGCGTCTTTACCTGTTTCAACCAGGAATTCCGCAATATCGCCTAAACCGATACACATATGTCCTTCGATATCACCAACACCTTCACCTCTGATGCGCTGAGCTTTACGGCAAGCACAAACCATAGTACAGAATTTATCGTATTTCTGTAGCCAGTGGGATAGAAATTCTACAGAGACACTTTTTGATCCGACTGGGATAGCTTTTTCAACCGGGATGACATGCATACCAATTCCAGCTCCTCCAGGAGGGACAAGTTTGGCTGCCAGTTCAAGTGGTTCCTGTGGAGCCAGATTGAACATTGTCGCAACTTCCGGATGTTCATCAGCAAGAGTCTTATGTTCGACCATATATTCACCAGAACCGACGACCCATTTAGGGATCCAGTACTGGATGTGCTGATCTTCGTTATCTCTGTTCTGTTCAAGGATACCGATCCAGATCAGATGGTCGATGAACTTCTGTGCTTCTTCCTCACTCATATTGTTGCGAAGCGCAAGTTCCTTGGTTGTCAGACCAACACGGCGCTTCTTGAAGCTCAACATGAATTTGACTTCATCCTTGGTCAATAGTCTGTCCAGGATCCAGAAATCCATGTGATTTTCCTTCATGGCACCAGGAAGTTTACGAGGAATATTGTCAGTGATCATGACCGCAAGCTTTTTAACGAGCTTGGCTTTTTCCGGATCATCACAACGGTGCTGATCAATCGGATAGTCTTTTTCATTGACATGGATATTAGGGTTTACTTCTTTTACCATCTGTACTCCTTAAATGATTGTGATCTTGATCTTGCAATCAGAAAGCGGATAGCTTGAACAAGAATGGAAATAGTTGAAATCCTTATCGGCAGCTCTTCGTCCATCGCCTTCAGGATTCACAAAGACTTTTCCATCTAAGAGTTTGACACGACATACACCACATTCTCCTGAACGACATGCAGTCTCGATTGGAATTCCTGCTCTTTCCAGAGCTGTCGCAAGACTTTCATCTGCCCGAGCTGGAATGACATCTTCATGAATTCCTCTTACAACTGTAAGATTGAAGGTCTTGTCCTTAAGTTCAACAGGATATCCTTCAGCTTTGGTGATATCTTTGGCAGATCCAAATACTTCAAAGCGAATCCTTCTTCTTGGTATATCAAGTTTATTAAGTTCAGTTCTTAAGAACAGATACATTGCCTGAGGACCACAGATGAAGTAGCTGGTATCATCTGCAGAGTATTTCTTTATTAACTCAGCACTTAAGAATCCTTTTTCACCTTTCCAGTCAGGTTCATCACCTGATAGGACATGAACGATATGAACCTTGTCAGATTTTATCTGTTCAAGTTCATCTTTAAGTACGATGTCATCTGATGATACAGATCCATAGAGGATCGTAAGATCAAAATCGAGAGTACCATGAGCTATTTCTTTAGCCATGGAAGCAAATGGTGTGATACCTACTCCACCTGCCAAAGCTACTACATGTCTGGCATCACGGAGTGGTTCATAGTAGAACTGGCCATTGCCCATATTGATATATACTTCAGTTCCTTTTTCCAGTTTTTCATAGATATAGTCAGCGATGAAGCCATCACCTTTGGATCTTCTGACAGTTATTTCCACAAACGGATCCTTATCTAGTCTTGCTTCAAAAGGAGCAGAAGAAATGGAATAAGGTCTTGATATAGTTTTACCATTCACAACAAGTGAAAGTGAGAGATACTGTCCAGCATAGAAGAATGGGAATTTCTCACCATTTTCTCTGGTGAAGCGGATCGTCATTGCAGTCTTGCTGGCAGGACGTTTATCTTTAACGATTGCTTTGATCTTTCCTGGATGCCACTCATTAGCAACATCATTGATCGGATCATCTCTGACAGGCGTACTTGAGGCAGCTTCGAAAGCAGCGAGCCTGGCTTTGGTGACACGTGAAGCACCACCTACATCTTTAAGAAATCCTTTGATTTTCATTATGCGCGCTCCTTTTCTTTAGCTATACTGTCTAGTACGTTCTTGGCAGCCTTTCTGCCATTGGTTACAGCCGGACCCATACCGTTTCCGGAGATCTGATGTGCACCGGAGAATTCCAGGTGATCGATGATCTTTTCTTCTTCAGCGGTCTGTAGTCTTGCAACGATGTGGTCCTTCATATCATGGAGATAGCCATATATACAGCCATTCCACATGCTGGTATAGTGGGCAATCGTCATTGGTGTTTCAATGATTACTTCTAAGGCATGATCAAGCAGGTTTACGCCATAGTATTCAGACATTTCTTCGACCATAGCTTTAGCTACTTCGTGTTTGACTTTATCGTAATCTTCACCACTTACCTTCTTCCAGGCATCAACTCTTGGAAGGGCAGTGATTGAAAGAATAGTTGTTCCTTCTGGTGTACAACCTGGATTTGCCAGATTGAGACAGATTGCGGTCAGATAGTTGTATGGACCTAGTCCCTTATAGTTTTCAAAGATCTTATCAGTATCCATTGTCTTAGCTCTGAAAACGTTATAGTCTTTGATGCCAAGTTCCTTGGCTTCCTTATCAAGAAGCAGGAAGACTGTAAAGGCACTTAGTGACAACTGACGACCATTGACGACCTTGAAGGCTTTCTCTGGTACTTCTGAAGCCGGTTCAATCATTGAAGTATAGACCTTGTTTGGATAAGCTGAACAGATGACATAGTCAGCATAGATTTCATCGCCTCTTCTGGTTCTTACACCATAGGCTTTGCCATCTTTGACCAGGATCTTATCGACGTGCTGACGATATTCGATCTGTACTCCCATTGCTTCCGCTTTTTCCGCCATCTTGAGGGAAAGTTCATGAGAGAACTTGCGCGGTACTTTTGAACCATAGCCAATGTAATCAGCCATCAGGAAGGCCCAGATTGTAAATGGCAAAGTTGAGAGTGGTCCACCAACATAGATCCAGTATGGTGAAAGCAGATCAATTGCCTTCTGAGGAAGTTCGAAGGTATCGATGACTTCCTTGGCAGAATAGCCAGCTGTCTTAACGAATGCCTCGTGTTTCAGCAACATCTGAACTTTTGACATTGGATGAATACTTAGTTCATTAACGCTGTTATAGACACTCAGACAAAGTTTCATCAATCTGTTTACCTTGTCATAGGTTCCCGGACATACGGCATCGATCTCCTTAGAGAATCTTTCAAAGCCCGGATGCAGAGTCACTTCAACATCAGGAATGGAAGCATGATAGGCTTCCGGTACTTCCAGCCAGTCAACATCAACGCCCATGTCATCAAGGAACTGTCCAACTTTGAGACGGTTTCCTTTATTTCCAATAGACATCATTTCATGAAGTGTTGCTTCAATCTCGACACCGCCTCTGACAAAGCTGGTCGCAAGGCCACCAGGCAGATTGTGTCTTTCCAGCACCAGGACATCCAATCCTTTGTCCGCAAGCATCAATGCAGAAGAAAGTCCTGCTAAAGCACCACCGATGACAATGACATCATAATGATCTTTATAGAATTTCATCAGTTAATTCTCCTTATATAAATGAAGGGAACTGAATGTTCCCTTGATCTAAATAGTTGTTTCTATCAGAAGAAACGTTCAACGAGTTCGCGTGAGTATTCTGCTGTTTCATCCATATCACCGAAGCTCATTATTTCGCCAGCATAGAATGTATCGTATTTATCCTGCATAGCTTCTACCTTGTCATACCAGCCGGCTTTATAGTCATCGGAGAATACATGTGGGAAGTAATATACACTCCATTCGTTGACAACATTGGTAGCAGGATTCTTCATGGTCTTGAGATCTTCGAGTACCTGATTCTTTACAGTCTGATATGGGATCTCTTCTCTATCCTTGTGTTTACGTAAGGCGTATGTTGTGATGACCTGATCCTTAGTGTCTTTCCAACGACGGTAGTAGACCATCAGATGTCCGAGACGTTCCGGTGTCATGTTGTCAAAGACGTAGTAGGAGATTTCAGGATGATCTTCCGGTTTTGTTTCAACAGCCAGAACATCATATCTTTCATAGTCGATCTTAGAGAAGAGTTCTTTTTCATCTTCTCTGGCATCCGCATATTCTACGAATCCCTTCTGTCCATCATCTCTGACATTAGGAATGAATAATGGAGCAGTAACGATCAGCTTGTCGTATTCTTTTACTTTACCATTGACTGTTACATAGACCTTGCCGTCTTTTCTTTCGATCTTTTCGATCTTGGAATTAAGTACAGCCGGATGTTTCAGATGATCATTGAGCTGTTCCCAGATATATTGGGTACCGTTCTTCCAGGTCCACAGATTGATCTTGACGAAGTTCATGCAGGTCTGGAAATCAAGATATTTCAACACATATGCAGCAGGGATCTCATCGAAGTAGCCATAACCGAAGGAAGTGAATGGTCCGATCCAGACATCCTGGGTCAGTTCAACACCGTTGATACGGCAGAATTCTGAGAATGGCAGAGAGAGGTCTTTCAGGTTTTCGTTTACACCTGAGACAGGTTCTCTTTTGGCATTAGCCTGTGAGAAACCTTCATAGCGTCCTTCCGCAACACCTCTATGACCGTTGAGATCATATCCTTTATATTTGGTTTCAAGCAGTTCGCCCAGCTTCTTGATCTGCTTCTTCATCTTCAGCAGGCGAGGAATCTTCAGAAGGTTCTTCTTTGGTTCGAATGGTTCAATGACCTTACCTTCCTTGTTTTTGTAGTTACGATTGAGTTTTGGGCCATCGTGAGTAATGCCGCAGAATTCTTCAACGTCGTGTACAGCATAGTAGCTAGGAACACCCATGATAGCACCCATTTCATAACGTCTGCCATTATAGGTTGGAGACCAGCACTTGCCGCCTACGCGATCGAGGCGTTCAAGAATCTCGTAGTTATCATAGCCCTTCTTTTCCAGATACATTCCGGCAGAAAGTCCGGCAGGTCCTCCGCCGATGATACAGATTCTGATATTTTTTTCCATATTATTTTTATCCTTTCAGAAATAAACTTTATATTCTTATTTTACTCTATAATTAGTGAAATATTTCACTAAAAAGGACTTAAAATGTGTCTGCTGTGATAAAATTTTAAAAAAAGGGTGGGGATATGAAATACAGATCATTTAAAGAACTTCTGGAATATAATGCTGAGAAATATCCTGAATATTCAGCGTTTATCTATGGATCAGAAAAAAACAGTCTGACAAACAGGGAATTTAAAGAAAGAGTCTATAAGAGAAGTGAAGAACTTGATAAGGAAGCTTTCAGTGTTCTAGGTATCTTGTGTGATGGTTCGATCGATTGTGTGATCGAAATTTTTGCCTGTGTTCTGACAAGGAAGCAGTTGGTATTATTCAATCAGAACATTCCTGATGAGATTTTAAAAGAACTGATAGATTATACAGATGTCGATCGTCTTTATGGTGATGAGGAACTTGTCGAAGAATTTGAGGATAAGTTAAGTCATGGTATTACTGAACGTAATGGCAATATCCTGTTTTTCACATCAGGAACGACTCAACGCTCAAAGGCGGTTGTATTGAATGAAAGAAGTCTATTGGCATCAGCCTATAATGGCTCAGATGCACTCCCCTTAACAAAAGATGATATCCTGTTGAATATGCTTCCTTTGGATCATGTGTTTGGCTTTGTATGTGGCCTTTTGTGGGGTATAACAAATCAGGCAACAGTAGCACTAGGCAGAGGTCTAAGACACAGCGTCGAAGATTGTCTCTTCTTTAGACCGACAGCTTTGTCAGCTGTTCCAATGCTTTGGGGTTTCCTGTTGAAACAAAAGGCGATCAATCCGGAACTTAAGCTGGTGCTGATCGGAGCAGGTGATTGTTCAGATGAACTCTTACAGGCAGGAAAGGCCATGGGTATCAGGATCAGTTTCGGATATGGAATGACAGAGACCAGCTCAGGAGTAGCAATCAGTGTAGAAGGCGATCCAAGAGCTATGCAGGTATGCAAGGAAGATGAGATAACGATAGCTGAAGATGGCGAGATACTGGTAAGAGCTGATACCTGTATGATGTCAGGCTACTACAAGATGAAACAAGAGACTGAAGAAGTACTCAAAGATGGCATCCTGTATACCGGTGATCTTGGCTATCTTGATGAAGAAGGAAAGCTTCATATTACCGGACGCAAGAAGGAAATGATCATAATGGATGACGGAACTAAAGTGTTCCTGCCGGAATATGAAAAGGAACTTATGACAGTTCTGAACAATACAGAACTATGTGTAGTAAAAAGAGAAAACTCATTGCGCCTGGTAATTCAGAGCGATGAAGATGAAGAAAGCATCATAGCAAAGATCAAGGCGATAAATGATATGCGACCAAGGAGTCAGCAGATCAATAAGATCGAAAAAAGAAAAGAAGCCTTGCCTAGGACAGCAAGCGGAAAAGTAAAAAGATGGGAGATCTGATATGAGCAGAGAAGAAGTATTGAATAAGGTCATTGAAGTAGTCTATGAATGTGCGCCAGAACTGGAAGGTACACCTTTATATGAGAATACCGTGATCAATACCGATACCGGTATCGACTCAATGGGCTTTACCCTGATCATCTGTCGTCTTGAAGCAACTTTTGATGTGCGTATCCCAAGCCGCCAATGGAACAAGCTTAATACCTTGGGTGCTGTTGTTGATGCGATATATAAGAGACTACCAAAGGATAAGTAATGTATCGCAAGAGTTTTACAATACTCAGTTCAGATGTTGATCCTAACAGGAAACTGAAGCTTTCGGTTCTTTATAAGCAGTTTCAGGAAGCCGCAATTGCCCATACCACTAAACTGGGAATGGGCAGAGAAAAGACCTTGGATAAGGGGTTACTCTGGATCATCACCATGGAACAGCTATGGATCGATAGACTTCCGGAATACGATGAAAAGGTTACTTTATATTCCTGGCCTGGCAAGACGATGACAATGCTGTTTCCTCGCTATTATGTATTGAAGGATGAAAGTGGTAAGCAATTACTGGAAGCATCTTCGATCTGGGCCCTGATCAGCAAGGATAAAAGACAGCTTGTCTTTGCGGATAAGTATGGCATAAAGATAGAAGAAGAAAAAGGCAAGAAGATTCCAATGCCTTCAAGGATTCTGATGAAAGATCTGGAAAAAAGATCTGAGATGAAAGTTCCTTATTCATATGCTGATATCAATATGCACATGAATAATACCCGCTATCTTGATCTGGCATACGATCATATGCCAAAGAAAGCAAGAAATAAAACGATCAGCGGTGTAAGAAGTGAATTTGTATCAGAACTCAAGACTGATGATATTCTGGACCTCTATGACCTCTATAAAGATAACAGTTATTATCTTGAGGGCAGAAAAGCAAACAAATGCTGTTTCAGACAAGTGATCAGCTTCAAATAAAAACCGGATTTACATCCGGTCAGATAAACTTTTTGGAAAGATGGAAACTTCCATCTTTTATTTTAGCTAAGATCTCATCATAGGTCATAGGCTTGCCATAATAGTAACCCTGTAATCTGCCACATCCGGCTTTTTGCAGGAAATCAACTGCATCCTTTGTTTCCACGCCTTCACTAAGGGTCATCATATTGAGTTCTTTTGCCAGATCAAGGATCGATTTGATGATCATCTGAGCGTTCTTGTTTTGTGCAGAGAAGTTCTTCAGGAAGACCATATCGATCTTGAGCAGATCGAAGTCATAATCCTTAAGAACATTGAGTGAAGAATAACCTGAGCCAAAATCATCGAGCCAGATGGAGTAACCTTTTTCGTGTAACAGTTTCATGGACTGTTGCAGTTTTTCTACATCCTGCGATATTGAACTTTCTGTTACTTCAACATGGATATAGTCTCTTGGAACATTATATTTAGTTACCAGACTTTCCAGTTCTCCAACTGCATCCATCAGTTCAAAATCCAGACGGGAGAAGTTCAAAGAAATTGGGAAAACTGGCAGGTTATTATCAAGACATTCTCTGATCTTGCGACAGACAGTTTCATAGATACATTTATCAAGTTTGTGAATCTGACGTGATTCTTCTAATACCGGAATGAAAGTACCAGGAGATAAGAAGCCGACTTCAGGATCGATCCATCTAGCCAGAGCTTCGCAACCACATAGTTCGCCATCAGTTGACCAGACAACTGGCTGATAGTAGACCTGAATATATCCTTCCTTAACAGCCTTATCAATATTGTTTAATACATACTGACGAAGATGATAGTCCTTGTCGATCTTTTCATCATATTCTTTGATATATTGTTCGTCATGGTTTTCAATCAGACCAACTGCGTAGTGGGCATTATTGATTTCCAGTCTTGGATCAGCTTCAGCATTTTTTGGTCTATAGGTACCGGCTTTGACATCCAGGTAAACTTCACCCTTGATGAGTTCCAGGAATCTGTTCCTGATCTCGCTGATACGGTTTTCATGTCCCTCGACCTTGGTTAATACCACAAAGTGATCACGTGATTCTCTGGCGTAAGGTTCATCCTTAAATACTTCTTTAATAAGTCCTGACATCTTCTTCAACAGTTCAATGCCACCCATGTAGCCATAGCGATCAGAGTAGGTCGCAAAGTTCTTGATGTTGAAGAAGAGGTAGATATACTTGCTGACATCAGAGTTTTCAAGTACTTCCTTGGCCTGTTGTGAGAAACGATACATATTAGGTGCACCAGTTTCTTCATCGGTTATGGCAGCGATCTCAAGACTTTCTGATTGTTTGGCTTCTGAATAGCGCTGGTAGTAGATACTCATGGCAACCATGGTAAGGGAAATGAAGTAGGTGATGTAGTTGATCTGATCACCTTCGTTCATTACAACCAGTTCGCCCTGTTTATTGAAAGCATAGTTTTTAATTATATGAATGAATAATGCCGCAATTGCCGGTTGCATCAGCAGGATCGTATATGGTTTCCAGATGAGCAGACATGCAACATATAGAGCCATCGTTAAGAAGCACGTTACCATCCTTCCACGGGAGAAATCCGACAGGGAAGTTGAGATACCAAAATACAGGCACAATAATCCAAACAGCATGATAATCGTGTTGGAATACTTCTTGGCTTTATTGATTCGACCAGTCAGAAATAACAGACAGTATATGAAAACAAACAGACCGGCTGAAAGTAAGATCCAGTATGGATAGGTATAATTAAAGAATACCCAGATCGTTTCGCACATTCCGGTAATGACATATTTCAATGTGTATCTTATCAGCATCCATATTTCAACGGCGATCAGGACAGCTGAGATATAGACGGTGCTTCGTACATTGGCTTCTCTCAGATGTTCGTTGACATAGGCTGATTCTTTATTGAATCCCAGGATCTTTTTCAATCTTTCAAATATTTTGTCTGTTTTCATAATATGGCCTCTTAATCTATGATTAAATTATATCTTAATTAATAATTATATCATCTGTGCTTCATAACTAAGATACGAAGTCGATTTCTTTATAGAGAGGATGAAGAATATCAGCGAAATAACGAAGTTTGATCAGAATAACGATTCCGAGCCAGGTGATAGAGATGTGATCATACTGGTAACCTGTGAAAAAGGAATTATTGATAAAGATATCATGAAGGAATACCTTGGTTCCCGAGCCAGAAAGATCCTTGTTTCAGCACAGGATAATTCTCTGTTACGCAGCAGTGCTGATGAAGTGCTTTATACCTAT